>CALGVL010000255.1 GCA_937930165.1 uncultured Acetobacteraceae bacterium | reverse complement strand
ACCTGCTGCGCCATGCCTCCTCCCCCTATCTGCTCCAGCATGCCGGCAATCCGGTGCACTGGCGCCCCTGGGGACCGGAGGCGCTGGCCGAGGCGCAGGCGCTGAACCGGCCGATCCTGCTCTCCATCGGCTATGCCGCCTGCCACTGGTGCCATGTCATGGCCCATGAGTCCTTCGAGGACCCGGAGACGGCGGCGCTGATGAATGCGCTCTACGTCAACATCAAGGTGGACCGGGAGGAGCGGCCGGATATCGACGCGCTCTACATGAACGCGCTCCACCTCCTCGGCGAGCATGGCGGCTGGCCGCTGACCATGTTCCTAACGCCCCGGGCAGAGCCCTTCTGGGGCGGCACCTATTTCCCGCCGGAGCCGCGCTGGGGCCGCCCCAGCTTCCGCCAGGTGCTGCAGGGCATCGCCGATGCCTGGGCGGCGCAGGACCAGAGAATCCTGCAGAATACCGGTGCGCTGAAGGGCGCGCTGGCCCGCATGGCGGAGGCCAATCCCGGCCCTGTGCCGGGCGATGCGCTGCTCAACCGCGTTGCCCTCGGCCTGGTGAAGGCGACGGATCCAGTGGAGGGCGGCCTCTCCGGCGCGCCGAAATTCCCCAACCCGTCGATCTTCCGCTTCCTCTGGCAGATGCGCTTCCGCCTCGGCCAGCCCGCCTGCGCCGAGGTGGTGGAATTGCTGCTGAAGCGGATGAGCCAGGGCGGCATCTACGACCATCTGGGCGGCGGCTTCGCCCGCTACAGCGTGGATGCCATCTGGCTCGTGCCGCATTTCGAGAAGATGCTCTACGACAACGCCCAGCTCCTGGAGCTGCTGGCTCTGGCCCATGCCGGCCGCCCCGATCCGCTCCATGCGCAGCGCGCCGAGGAGACGGTTGGCTGGCTGCTGCGGGAGATGCTGACCGAGAACAACTGCGCCTTCGCCGCGACCCAGGATGCCGACAGCGAGGGCGAGGAAGGCAAATTCTACGTCTGGTCCGCCGCCGAGGTGAATGCGCTGCTCGGCCCGGATGCGGAGCTGTTCCGCCGCGTCTATGACGTGACCGAGGACGGCAATTGGGAAGGCAAGACCATCCTCAACCGCCGCCAGCACCCACAGCCGCTGAGCGAGGAGACGGAAGCCACCCTGGCCCGCTGCCGCGCCACCCTGTTCGAGGCGCGGTCGAAGCGCATCCCCCCCGGCCGGGACGACAAGGTGCTGGCCGACTGGAACGGGCTGATGATCGCCGCCCTGGCCCGCGCCGCCGCGGTCTTCGGCCGGCCCGAATGGCTCGACCCGGCCCGGCGTGCCTTCGCCTTCGTCGCCGGGCGGATGACCGCTCCCGATGGCCGGCTGCAGCATGCCTTCCGTCAGGGCCAGGCCTCGGCCGCCGGCTTGCTGGAGGATTATGCCGCCATGGCCCGCGCCGCCCTCGCCCTGTTCGAGGCGACGGGGGAGGCGCCCTATCTCCGCCAGGCCATTGCCTGGGCCGATGCGGTGCAGCGGCATTTCGCCGCGCCGGATGGCGGCTATTTCACCTCGGCCGAGGATGCCGCGGATGTGCTGGTCCGCGGCCGCAGCGCCGGCGACCATGCCACCCCCTCCGGCAACGGCATGATGGCGGAGGTACAGGCACGGCTCTTCCACCTGACCGGAGACGACCGCTGGCGTGCCTGCGCCGAGGCGACCATCGGCGCCTTCAGCGGGTTGGAGCAGGGCCTGGCCGCCATGCCCGTGCTCCTCTCCGCCGCCGACCTGCTGACCCAGGGGGCCAGCGTCGTGGTGGCCGGCGATCCCGCGGACCCTGCGGCGCAGGCCTTGGCCATGGTGGCGCTGACCCATCCTGACCCCGCCATCGCCCTGCTGCGCGCCGCGGATCCGGCGGTGCTGCCCTCCGGCCACCCCGCCCAGGGCAAGGGGCCCGTCGAAGGCCGGCCGGCCGCCTATGTCTGCCGCGCCGGCAGTTGCGGGCTGCCGGTCACCGACCCCGCCGCGCTGCGGGCGGCCCTGGCCCGTCCGGGCGCGGGGCCGGCATAGGGCAGATCGGAGGGGCCGGGAGGCCCGGAGGCGTGAATCTGCTCGTAACGCCAAGGACGACAGCGCACCGAAGCCCGGTTGGGACTGCTGTGCGCTGTCGTCTCGCCATTCTTTGCGGCGCCGGGCCGGTGCCGGCGCTTGACGACCGACCCCGCCCGGTGCTGCATCACGCCACGTTACTCCTTGCAACAGGCCATGCCACAGCTCTCCCTTCTCACACCCCTCGGCGAGGTCACCATCTCGGAAGAGGAGGGGGCGATCGTCGCCCTGGACTGGGGGCGCGGCCGCGACCGCACCGAGACGCCGCTGTTGCGAGAGGCGGCCGCGCAGTTGCAGGACTATTTCGACGGGCAGCGCACCAGCTTCGACCTGCCATTGGCCCCGCACGGCACGCCCTTCCGCCGCAAGGTCTGGGAGGCGCTGCGCCGCATCCCCTGCGGGGAGACCCGCTCCTATGCCGAGATCGGGCGGGAGGTCGGCTGCAGTTCCGCCCGCGCCATCGGCCAGGCCAATGGCGCCAATCCCATCCCCATCCTGATCCCCTGCCACCGGGTGGTCGGGGCGGATGGATCCCTCGGAGGCTATTCGGGCGGCGAGGGTCCGGCTACGAAGCGCTTCCTGCTTGATCTCGAGCGTCGCACGCTCTTCGGCGCAGTGCGCCTTGCGTGATGTGACAAGGAATCCCCTTCCATGAACCATGCCATTCGCGTCCATGAATACGGCGGCCCCGAGAAGATGGTCTGGGAGGATGTGCCGCAGCCCGACCCCAGGCCGGGCGAGGCGCTGGTCCGCCAGGAGGCGATCGGGCTGAACTACATCGACGTCTATTTCCGCACCGGCCTCTACAAGGCCCCGTCCCTGCCCGTGACCATCGGCATGGAGGGCGCCGGCGTGGTGGAGGCGGTGGGCGACGGCGTCACCGACATCAAGCCGGGCGACCGCGTGGCCTATGCCGGCGCGCTCGGCGCCTATACGGAGGTCCGCTGCGTCAATGCCGACCGGCTGGTGAAGATCCCGGAGGGAATCGACTTCACCCAGGCCGCCGCCATGATGCTGCAGGGCATGACGGCGCAATTCCTGATCCGCCGCTGCTACAAGGTGCAGAAGGGCGACACCATCCTGCTGCATGCCGCAGCCGGCGGCGTCGGGCTGATCCTGACGCAATGGGCGACGCATCTCGGCGCCCAGGTCATCGGCGTGGTCTCGACGCCGGAGAAGGCGGAGCTCATCAAGCAGCACGGCGCCGCGCATGCCCTGCTGACCAGCGAGAACATCCCGGCGCGGGTGAAGGAGATCACGAACGGCGCCATGGTGCCCGTGGTCTATGACAGCGTCGGCCGCGACACCTTCATGACCTCGCTGGACTGCCTGCGGCCCTTCGGGCTGATGGTCAGCTTCGGCAATGCCTCCGGCCCCGTCTCCGTGCCCGATCTCGGCGTGCTGGCCGCCAAGGGCTCGCTCTATGTGACCCGGCCGACGCTGAACACCTACACCGCGAAGCGGGAGGATCTGGTGGCCACCGCCAATGACCTGTTCGAGGTGGTGAAGAGCGGTGCGGTGAAGATCCGCGTCAACCAGACTTTCCCTCTGAAGGACGCGGCCGAGGCGCACCGGGCGCTGGAGGCCCGCAAGACCACCGGCAGCACCGTCCTCCTGCCGAAGTAGCCGCTGCGAAGAGCTTCCGGCCGGATGCTCTCCGGCCGGAATTCCTGCCGTCCATGGACAGGCTGCAACAGCTCGCTGTCTTCCGCCGGGTGGTGGAGACGGGCAACATCACCCGCGCCGCGCGCGACCTCGGCATGAGCCAGCCGAGCGTCTCCCGCCATGTCGCGGAGCTGGAGCAGCGGCTCGGCGTGCCGCTGCTGATCCGCTCCCCCCAGGGCCTGACGCCGACCGAGGCAGGCACCGCCTTCCATGTCGAGGCGGTGCGCATCCTGGATGCGCTGGAGGAGGCGGAGGCCTCGGCCCGCAACGGCGTTCGGGCGCTGGCCGGCACGATCCGCATCGCCTGTTCCGCCGCCTTCTTCAACCGCGTGGTCATGCGCTGGGTGCCGGAATTCCTCGCCGCGAACCCGGAGGTGACGCTGGATGCGCGGCTGGACGACCGGCAGGTCGATCTGGTGGAGGAGGGGATCGACCTCGCCATCCGCATCGGCCCCATCCGCCAGCAATCCCTGATCGCGCGCCGGATCGGCCGCGTGGATTTCGGCCTCTTCGCCGCCCCCGCCTATGCCGGGCGCCGCCCGCTGCCGGAGACCCCGGAGCAGCTTACGGAGCACGAATTCTGCATCCTGCTCGTCGGCCCGCAGCCGGAGACGCTGCTGCTGGAGGGGCCGGCAGGCCGGACGGTGAGCGTGCCGATGCATAGCCGCTTCCGTGCCACCAATATCGAGGCAGTGCGGGTCGCAGTGGAAGCCGGACTCGGCATCGGCCTGCTCGCACCCTGGGGGGTGGCGGATCAGGTGGCGGCGGGGTCGCTGCTGCGCGTCCTGCCGGACTGGCGGGCGGAGCCGCGGGACGTACATCTGGTCTGGCCGGGGCC
>CALGVL010000254.1 GCA_937930165.1 uncultured Acetobacteraceae bacterium | reverse complement strand
AGGGCAGGGGCCGGCGCGTGAAAGCCAGCGCGCCGGCCGCCAGCAGCAGCAGCCCGCCGAGCCCGAGATAGCTGCTGCCGGCCTCCCAATGCCCCGGATCCGGCAGGTCGGGCAGCAGGGCGGACCACATCCCGCCATCGAGGAAGGCGAGCAGGTCGAAATTCCAGCTGCCGTAGGTGCCGGCCGCGGAGCCGGGGCCGGTGTCGTAGCCGCCATGCAGCAGGAAGAAGCCGCCGGTCCAGAGCGCCCCCAGCACCGCCGCCGGCACCGCCATGGCCTCCAGCGCCAGGCTGTGCCAGCCAGTTTCCAGTCGGTCGCGATCCGGCCAGGCGCGACGCAGCCAGTCCGCGACCCAGATCGGCCCCAGCATGGCGAGCAGGTAGGAATGGATCAGGCTGGCCGCCGCCAGCAGCGCCGCCCAGGCGAGGCCCTGCCGCAATCCGCGCCCCCGCCCGAGGGCCAGCAGCAGCGCTGCCAGGATGGTCCACTGGCCGGCGAGCGGCGTATGCCCGGCCATGCGGTTGATCAGCATCGGTTGCAGCGCCAGCAGCCCGGCGCCGAAGATGCGCGCCAGCGGATCCCGCGTGACGCGGCCGACCAGCCGCCAGCCCAGCATCCCCTGCAGCAGGCCACAGGCGAGCAGCCAGGGCCCGACATATTGCGGGATCTCCACCACGCCGCGCAGCGCCTTGCCCGCCAGGGCCAGCAGCGGGATGGCATCGGCGAAGTAGATGGCCGTGCCGAGTTCCATCCCGTAATCGGGATTGGCACCGGGCGGCATGGCCCAGGGCGCGTGGCGGAAATAGCTCCAGCCCAGCCAGAGCTGCACCGGATCCGGCCCCAGCGGCCCGGCCAGCATCCAGCCCTGGTTGCGCGGGTCGAGCGGCGCGAGGCCGAACACCGCCAGCACCACCGCCGCACCGAGCAGCGCGGCTGCCAGGCCACCGATCCAGGGCTGTCGCATTCCCAGAGCGTCCCCTCCCTTCGGCGGCCCGGTCGGCGGCGGGACTGGCGGCACTGCCGCCAACGCCCCGAAGCCGTGAGTTCGGTCCGCAGCATACGAGCGGGCATGGAACGGCGCTCCGGCCCTGCGGTTGACCGGCGCCGCCGCGCCATTGCCACCGCCCGGGCAGCCTGCCACGCTTCAGCCCGTGGCGCCGCCCGGCGCTTCAGCCAGTGCGAGGTGGAGCATGATCTCCGCAGATTGGTGCCGTTTGATGGCGGCCTATAACAGCGAGATGAACCGTCGGCTCTATGCCGCGGCCGAGGCTGTGCCCGAGGCCGAGCGCCGCGCCGACCGCGGCGCCTTCTTCGGCTCGATCCATGGCACGCTGAACCACCTGCTCTGGGCCGACCGCCTGTGGATGAGCCGCTTCACCGGCAAGCCGCGCCCGCCCGGAAGCATCAAGGACAGCCCGCACCTGATCGAGGACTGGGACATCCTGCGCGCCGCACGGGCAGAGGCGGATGCCGGCATCGAAGCCTGGGCCGCCGGCCTGACCCAGGGCTGGCTCTCCCGCCCGCTCACCTGGCTCAGCAGCGCCTCCGGGCGGGAGACCACGAGGCCCGCCTGGGTCACGGTGGCGCATTTCTTCAACCACCAGACCCATCATCGCGGACAGGTGCACTGCCTCATCACCCAGCAGGGCGCGAGGACGGAGGATACGGACCTGCCCTGGGCGGTGGACCTGCGGGCGCTGGGAATCGAATAGGAGCAGCCCGGCCACGCTCGGCGGCCGGGCTGCGGGCGGGCCTATTTCTTGTGCTGCATCGCCGCCGAGGTTCGGGTGTGGTGGTGGATGTTGCCATCCTTGTCCCGGTACTCGCGCTCCTTCAGGTCATCCGCGCCGCTGCTTCCGGAGCTGCCATGGTGCTGCGAGCTTCCGGAATGCCCGCCATGCGAGCCCATGGACTGGCCGCCGGAACGCCCGGCCTCGTGTTGCCGGGCCTCGCTGCCCGGAGTGGTGCTCTTGGTGCGGCCGGCCTCGCGGTTCTCCTTCAGACGGCCGTCATGCTCGGGATCCTTCACGCGGCCCTGTTCGCCGGAATCGTGGCGGCTCTTGCTCGTCATGGCTCCCTCATGGCGATGGTGAAGCCTGACGAACGCCGCCTTGCCGCACGGGATGCGCCCATGGATAAAAAGACATAGGCGCCCCTCATTCCATGGTGATGCCGTTCTCCCGGATGGTGCGGCCGAGCGTCTCGATCTCGCGTCGTGCGACGGCATCCATCTCCTCGACGGTGAGCGGGCGGAGGATCACGCCGCCTTCCTCGGCGCGGCGCCGCACATCCGGCAGGGTCGTCGCCTCCCGCAGCGCCGCGTTGATCCGCCGCACGATGGCGGGCGGCGTGCCGGCGGGGGCGAAGAAGGCGAACCAGGCATCCACGATGAAGCCAGGCAGGCCGGCTTCCGCCGTGGTCGGCACTTCGGGGAGGGCGGAAATACGGGCCTCGCTGGCGATGGCCAGCGCCTTCACCTTCCCGCCTTGCA
>CALGVL010000253.1 GCA_937930165.1 uncultured Acetobacteraceae bacterium | reverse complement strand
CCCGTCATTGCCGCCGAGTTCCACGATGACCGCCTGCGGCTGGTCCGCCAGCGCCCAGTCCAGCCGCGCCAGCCCGCCCGCCGTGGTGTCGCCGGAGACGCCGGCATCCAGCACCTGCACGTCATGCCCCTGCGCGCGCAGCGCCGCCTGCAGCCGCGGCACGAATCCCTGGCCCTGAGGCAGGCCGTAGCCGGCGGTCAGGCTATCGCCGAGCACCAGCAGGCGAACTGGGCCGCCCGCCCGGGCCGCCCCTGCCCGGAGCAGGCCGAGGCCAAGGAGTGCCTGCGCCAGCACCGCGCGCCGGCTATTGCCCTGGGCGCTGCCGGTGCAGCTATTGTCCCGCGCGCCTCCGGCATGGCTATTGTGCCGCGCGCCTCCGGCACGACATCGAGAGGCACCTCGGAACCCCCTCGGCGCCATGGATGCCATCGCAAACCACTCCCGCTCCCGCCCGGACGACCAGACGACCGAATCGCTCATCGCCGCACGGGACCTGCGGTTCACCGTGGCCGGGGCGGCGGGCGAGGTCAACATCCTCCGCGGCCTGGACCTGGACATCGCCGCCGGGGAGGCCGTGGGGCTGATCGGCCCCTCCGGCTCCGGCAAGACCTCCCTGCTCATGCTGCTGGCGGGGCTGGAGCGGCCAAGTGGCGGCAGCCTGCGCGTCGCCGGGCGCAACCTGGCGGCGATGGAGGAGGACGCGCTGGCCCGCTTCCGGCGCGAGACCGTCGGCATCGTCTTCCAGGCCTTCCATCTGGTCCCGACCATGACGGCGCTGGAGAATGTGGCGGTGCCGCTGGAATTCGCCGGAAGGCGCGACGCCTTCGAACGGGCGGAGGAAAGCCTCGCCGCGGTCGGGCTCGGCCACCGCCTCGGCCATTACCCCGGCCAGCTCTCCGGCGGGGAGCAGCAGCGGGTGGCGCTGGCGCGGGCGGTGGTGGCGGAGCCGCCCCTGCTGCTGGCGGATGAGCCCACCGGCAATCTTGACAGCACTACCGGCGCGCAGGTGATGGAACTGCTCTTCGGCCTGCGCCAGCGGCTCGGCACCACCCTGCTGCTCATCACCCATGACCAGGCGCTGGCGGAGCGCTGCCCGCGCCGGCTGCGGATGGAGGACGGACGGATCGTGGCCGATACCGGGCGGGAGGGAGCGAACGGGAATGCCGCGGCAGGGTTAATCGTCCCATCAATCGGGGAATGAGTGATGCGTGCGCTGCTGATCCTTCTGGCCTGTCTCACCCTCGGCGGCTGCGGCCTGGTGGCACTGCCCTTCCGCGTGACCGGGGATGTGATCTCCGTGGTTCCGGTGGTGGGCAAGCCCATCGGCCAGCCGATCCATGCCGTCGGGGACGCGATCGACTGAGCCCGCGGCGCCCGGCGTCGCCGGGCCGGCGCTCCACCCTCCGCGCCTTACGCCCCGGGTAGCCCAGGCTAAGGGCGTGGGGGGGTGGCGCGGCCGGCGGCGCGCTCCCGCTCGATCTCCCGCCACCGCGCGACATTGCGGTTGTGCTCCTCGAGCGTGCGGGCGAAGGCATGGCCGCCGCTGCCATCGGCGACGAAATACAACTCGTCCGTCCGTGCCGGCTGTGTCACCGCCCGCAGCGCCTCCCGCCCCGGCGCGGCGATGGGCGCCGGCGGCAGGCCGCGGTTGCGGTAGGTGTTGAAGGGATCCTCCCGGTCCAGATCGGCACGGGTCAGCGCCCGGTCCAGCCCGGCCCCGCCGGAGGCCGCATAGGCCACGGTCGGGTCGGATTGCAGCGGCATGCCGCGCCGCAGCCGGTTCAGGAAGACGGCGGCGACGCGCGGCCGCTCCTTCGCCAGCGCCGTCTCCTCCTCCACGATGCTCGCCAGGATCAGCGCCTCCCGCGGGGTGGCGAGCGGCAGGTCCGGGGTGCGGTTCGCCCAGGCTTCGGCCAGCGCCGCCTGCATCGCCGCCTCGGCCCGGCGCAGCACCGCGGCGCGCTGGTCGCCCCATTGATAGGCATAGGTCTCGGGCAGGACGGTGCCCTCGGCGATGGGGGGAAGTTCGCCGGTCAGCCCCTCGGCGCGCTCGAACAAGGTGGCGATCTGCCGGGCGGTCAGCCCTTCCGGGATGGTCAGCCGGCGCTGCACCGGGCGGGCATGGCGCAGCACCTCCAGCACATCGGCAAGCGAGGCGCCGGCGGGGAAGAGGAATTCCCCGGCGCGCAACACCCCCTGCCCGCGCGTCAGCCAGACGGCGGCGGCGAAGGCGCGGGGATCCCGGATGATGCCGGCATCGTGCAGGGCCTCGGCGATCACCTCGGTCCCGCCACGCGGCACCACGAATTGCGCGGGTGCCGCCAGCGGCCCCGGCTCCCGATAGAGGCGCTGCGCCTGCCAGGCGCCGAGTCCCGCCAGCACCGCCAGCAGGAGCAGCGCCGCACCGAACAGGCGGCGCGCCCTACGCATCAGGATCGCGGCGAATCAGGGTGCCGCGCGGAAGACGATGCTGGCATTGGTGCCGCCGAAGCCGAAGCTGTTCGACAGCGCGACCCGGATCGGCCGCTCCTGCGCCTGCTTCGCCACCCGATCGATCGGGCTCTCGCGCGAGGGCTTCTCCAGGTTCAGGGTCGGCGGCGCCACCCGGTCGCGGATTGCCAGGATGGAGAAGATCCCCTCCACCGCACCGGCCGCGCCGAGCAGATGCCCGATCGCCGACTTGGTCGAGGACATCGCCAGCCCCTTGGCCGCATCGCCCCAAAGCCGCTCCACTGCGCCAAGCTCCAGATCGTCGCCGAGCGGCGTCGAGGTGCCGTGCGCGTTGACGTACTGCACCTGCTCCGGCCCGATGCCCGCGCTCCGCAGCGCCGCGCGCATGGAGCGGTAGGCACCGTCGCCGGTCTCCGACGGAGCGGTGATGTGATAGGCGTCGCCGGACATGCCGTAGCCGATGACCTCGGCATAGATCTTCGCGCCGCGCTTCTTCGCGTGCTCCAGCTCCTCCAGCACAACCACGCCGGCGCCCTCGCCCATGACGAAGCCGTCGCGGCCCTCGTCCCAGGGGCGGGAGGCCAATTGCGGCGTGTCGTTGTAGCCGGTGGACAGCGCGCGGGAGGCGCAGAAGCCGGCCATGCCGATCTCGCTGATCGCAGCCTCGGCGCCGCCGGCCACCATCACATCGGCATCGCCCAGGGCGATCAGCCGCGCCGCGTCACCCAGCGCATGCACGCCAGTGGCGCAGGCGGTGACGACGGAGTGGTTCGGCCCCTTCAGCCCGTATTTGATCGAGACATGGCCCGAGGCGAGGTTGATCAGCGCGCTCGGGATGAAGAAGGGGGAGAGGCGGCGGGCGCGGCCGGACGCCACCACCTGCGATGCCTCATAGATCGTGACCAGCCCGCCGATGCCGGAGCCGATCATCACGCCGCTGGCGGCGCGATCCTCCTCCGTCTCGGGCAGCCAGCCCGAATCCTCCACGGCCTCCTGGGCCGCGACGAGGGCAAGCTGGATGAACCGGTCCATCTTCTTCTGGTCCTTGACCGGGATCCACTCGTTCAGGTCGAGCTTCCCCTCGGCCCTGGACCCCTGCGGGACCTGGCCGGCGATCTTCGCCGGCAGCTCCTTGGTGTCGAAGGACTGGATGGCGGAGATGCCGCTCTCGCCCGCGATCAGGCGCCGCCAGACATGCTCCACGCCTACTCCGAGCGGGCAGGCGATGCCCATGCCGGTGACAACGACTCGCCGCGGCGCGGCGCCCTGTGCGAACACGCTCAGCTTCTCCGTGCGTTCCAAATGACCGTCAGGCCGCCTTCTGGCCTTCGATGTAGTCGATCGCGTCCTTCACGGTGGTGATCTTCTCGGCCGCGTCGTCCGGGATCTCAACCCCGAAGGCCTCCTCGAAGGCCATCACCAGCTCGACCGTGTCCAGGCTGTCGGCGCCGAGGTCGTCGATGAAGGACGCCTCCGGAGTCACCTTCGCCTCGTCCACGCCGAGGTGCTCGACAACGATCTTCTTAACCTTCTCGGCGGTGTCGCTCATCGCGTGCCTGTCTCCATGCTAGCGGCGCGTTCCGGGGCCATCCCAAGGCGCCCCCCAGGGGGATGCCCCCCTGGGGGGTGTCCCTCGGAGTCGGGCGGGGCTTAACACGGAACCCGGAGCGGGCCTAGGCGGTGATTGCGATTGAGGCGATCCCGGCGTCATCAACGGACCGGTTCACGCCATCGGACCATCCGCCCCTGCACCGATCCGGCCCTATCCCTGTGGCCCCTGCACCAGCAGGAGCAGCCGCGCCAGACCGAGCATGGCCTCGATCGCAGCGCCCGGGGAGCCGAGGCAGGCCAGGCCCGCCAGGACGGCGGTATGGGCATCCCCGCCTTGCGCCAGCACCGCGAAGGGCGCCGCCAGGGCAGCGCTACCGAGCAGCGCCCAGGGACCCTCCTGCCACCATCCCGCCATTCCGGAACCCTGTCTGCGCGCCATGCCCGCCTCGCCATCCATCCGGATAATGCCGCGGCGGGGCTCCAGGTTGCCGCACCGCCTCCGGGCTGCCAGGCCCGGGGAATCCGGCCGGCTCAGATCATCGCCATCCCGCCATTCACATGCAGGGTCTGGCCGGTCACCCAGGCGGCCTCGTCGCTTGCCAGATAGACCACGGCGGCGGCGACATCCTCCGGCGCGCCCATCCGGGCGGTCGGGATGCGCTCCAGCAGCTTCGCCCGCTGCGCCTCGTTCAGCGCATCGGTCATGGCGGTCTTCACGAAGCCGGGGGCGACGACGTTCACGGTCACGCCGCGGGTCGCCACCTCCTGCGCCAGGGACTTGCTCATGCCGATCAGCCCGGCCTTGGCGGCGGCGTAATTGGCCTGGCCGGCATTGCCGGTGACGCCAACGATGGAGGCGATGGAGACGATCCGCCCCCAGCGCTTCTTCATCATGCCCCGGAGCGCGGCGCGGGCCAGGCGGAAGGGGGCGGTCAGGTCCACCTCCAGCACCGACTGCCAGTCGGCATCGCCCATGCGCAGCGCCAGCATGTCGCGGGTGAAGCCGGCATTGTTCACCAGGATGTCGAGGGAGCCGAACTTCCCCTCCACCGTCTCCACCAACGACGCCGGGGCGGCAGGATCGGCCAGGTCGGCTGGGGCGACCAGCACCCGGTCTCCCAGTTCGGCGGCCAGCGCCTCCAGCTCCGCGGCGCGGCGGCCGGTGAGCGCCACCTGGGCGCCCTGCGCATGCAGCGCCCGCGCAGTCGCGGCGCCGATTCCCCCCGTGGCACCGGTGACGAGGGCAGTCTTGCCGTCCAGGCGGAACATCGGCGGCTCTCCTCAGAGGGTCTTCAGGAAGGCCTCGACCTCGGCGGGCGTGCCGATGGCCTGGGCGGCGGCGTCGGGCGCGTTGCGCTTCATCAGCCCGGTCAGCACCTTGCCGGCGCCGAGTTCCGCGAATCGGTCGCAGCCCATGGCGGCCATGGCGGCGACACATTCGCGCCAGCGCACGGTGGCGGTCACCTGCTTCACCAGAAGGTCGCGGATCTCCGCCGGGTCGGTTGCCTTGGCGGCGGTGACATTGGCGACCACCGGCACCACGGGGGCGGCGATGCTGGCCTTCTCCAGCGCCTCGGCCATCACCTCGGCGGCGGGGGCCATCAGCGAGCAATGGAAGGGCGCCGAGACCGGCAGCAGCATGGCGCGCTTCACCCCGGCGGCCTTTGCGGCCTCCACCGCGCGTTCCACCGCCGCCTTGGCGCCGGAGACGACGACCTGGCCGCCGCCATTGTCATTGGCGATCTCGACCACCTGCTCCTCGCCGGTCTCGGGATCGGTCTTTGCCTGGGTGCAGATCGCCTGGGCCTGGTCCAGCTCCGCGCCGAGCAGCGCCGCCATGGCGCCGGTTCCGGGAGGCGTGGCCTTCTGCATGGCCTCGCCGCGCAGCCGCAGCAGCCGGGCGGCGGTGGTGAGGTCGAAGGCGCGGGCGGCGGTCAGGGCGCTGTACTCGCCGAGCGAATGGCCGGCGACCAGCGCCACGCGGGAGGCCAGGTCGAAGCCGCCTTCCTTCTCCAGCACCCGCAGCACGGCGACGGAATGCGCCATCAGCGCCGGCTGGGCATTGGCGGTGAGGGTCAGTTCCTCGGCCGGACCTTCGAACATCAGGCGGGAGAGGTGCTGGCTCAGCGCCTCGTCAACCTCCTGGAAGACCTCGCAGATCGGAAGAGCACACGTCTGAACTCCAGTCACTGACCAATCTCGTATGCCGTCTTCTGCTTGAAAAAAAAAAA
>CALGVL010000252.1 GCA_937930165.1 uncultured Acetobacteraceae bacterium | reverse complement strand
GTCGCCAGCCGGCTGGCCCAGCGCCGGATCCAGCCTGCCTTCGTCATCGCCTGGTCCACTTGGCGACGATGTCACCAGGCCATGGCAAAGCAGGCCCATCTCAAGCAAAGCGTGCAACTGTAATGGTAGGTAGGGGACTCATTTGGCCCACTCGGTGGTGGCTGAGACGAGGGCGAGAGCGGCCAGGTAGTTCCGGGCGAGGCGGTCGTATCTGGTGGCGATGCGGCGCCAGTTTTTCAGGCGGCCGATCAGGCGCTCGATGAGATTGCGCCGGGCATAGGCGGCTCGGTTGAGTGGATAGGGCAGCGTCCGGGCGGCGCTGGAAGGGATGACCGCTTCGACGCCTTGCTCGGCCAGCCATCGGCGGAGGCTGTCGGCATCATAGGCCGTGTCGGCGATCAGGCGCCGAGGCGCCTCCATGGCCCCGAGTAGGCGCGGCGCCATGATGATGTCAGCGATGTTGCCCGGGGTCAGCGCAAGGACGAGCGGTCGGCCGCGATCATCGGCCAGGAGATGGATTCTCGAGGTACGACCACCACGCGAGCGCCCAACCGCTTGCGTCCACTCCCCCCTTTTCCACCCGCCGCGGAGCGATGCGCTTTCACGTGAGTGCTGTCGAGCAGCAGTTCACGCGGCACCCCGCCGGAAGCGGCCAGCCGCACGAACAGGCGCTGCCATAGCCCGCGCTGGGACCAGCGATTGTAGCGATTGTAAACCGTGGTCGGCGGCCCGTACTCAGGCGGCACGTCACGCCAGCGGCACCCGGTCTTGAGGACATGCAGAATGCCGCTGATGATCCGTCGGTCGTCGACGCGAGGCTTGCCCGGCTTGCCATGTGGCAGGTGCGGCTCGATCACCGCCCAGGCCTTGTCCGATACCCAGAAGAGACGTGCCATCCCGGGCCTTCCTCCGCCCAAAACCCAATCCGGGCGGAGAAAACGCCAGCAAAGCCAAACAGTTGTATGGGTTCCCTACAGCGCAATAGGTGCCGGGCAGCCCAAGATTCCTCACCCCTCGGCGATGGAGGCGATGCTACTCCGGCCATGCCTTCCCTAGCCCCGGTCAGCCCCGCCGCTTCCGCAGCAGTGCTGCTGTGCTTGCAACTCTCAACCCAGCGTAAGCTGAACTCCGCTCTTCCTCAGACCAGGCTTTGCGCGAAAACCGGCAAAATTCCTATTCCGCCGCGGCACGCGGCGGGGGCAGCATGCCGAAGCAGCCCACCACATCCGCGATGGAGCCGCCCGGCAGCCCCGCCACGAATGCTTCCAGCCGGTCGTAGGCCGCCGCCGGCACGCCTTCCTCCGCGCCGATGCGCCGCACCAGGGCCATGGTCCGGGCGCGGTCGTAGCTGTAGTCGGCAGCGGTCATGCGCTGGTCCTGGATGATCTCCGAGCCATCCTCCAGCCGCACGGCGATCACCGCCGAAAGCGTCGGCACCTGCGGATCGGCCACCAGTTCCACCCGCTGCAGCAGGGCATTCACCGCCGCGTCGTTGTAGTTGGTCATGATGCCCATGGTGGGGGTGCCGCGCAGCAGGGTGGCGGCGATGCAGAAGGGGATCGACATCAGCGTGCCGGAGACCGTGCTGAACGGCCCCTTGCTGTCCATGCCGGCATAGCCGACTTCATAGGGGTTCATCCGCACCGTCACGCCGGCGATCGGCCGCCCCGCGATCCTCTCGCGCAGTTCCAGGGCCGCCGTCACCGGAGTCTGGTTGAAGGCGCAGACCGGGAAGGGCTTGAAGGCAACCCGCATGGTGGACCAGTCGCGGCCCAGCCGCGCGGCCAGTCCCTCCGCATCCGGCGCCACGCGCGCGTAGGCACGAATGAAGCCGGCGCTGCCCTCGAAGGCATGCGGCGCGGCGACGGCGCCCTGGCGGGCGAGTTCCGCCGCCATCAGCCCGTTCACTCCGGCCTGGCCCACTTGGTAGCGCCATTCATCCGTGCCGTCGGCAAAGGATTGCAGGATGCCGCCGGCGAAATGTACGCCATAGGACAGCGCGGCAGCGATCCGGTCCTCTGGCAGCGCCATGGCCTTCGCCACCGCTGCAGCGGCCGCGGCCGTGCCGTAGATCGGCGAGGCGCGCAGCCCCGCCGGGGTGGTGTGGCCGGCATGGGCCTTCTCGAACAGCCCGCCCACCTCGTAGCCGGCGACCAGCGCCGGCAGCAGGCGGTCGAGCGGCAGGTTCCGCACCTCGAACAGCGCGGTCAGCAGCGGGATCAGGATGGCGCCGAGATGCGCAGCGCCGCAGGCATCCTCCTGCGCGCGGCCATGCGACAGGGCGGCATTGGCCAGAGTGGCGCCGGCGATGGTGCTGCGCCGCCCGTCGCCCCAGAGAGTCGCGCCATCCGGCCGCTCGCCCTCCATGGCGATGGCGGCGGCGCGTGCCACCGGGGCGAATTCCGTGGCATGGCAGCCGAGCGCGATGCCGTAGCCGTTCAGCAGGCAGGCGCGGGCCTTCTCCTCGACCTCGGCGGGGATGCTCCCCGGGCCCAGCCCGGCGACAAAGCGCGCCAGGGCGCGCGTGAGCGGAACGCCTTCGGTCATGGCCTCGGTCCCTCCCTCATTCCTTCGCCGCGAGTTCCTCGCGCAACACCCGCTTCAGCACTTTGCCGGAAGGATTGCGCGGCAGCGCCTCCCGCAATTCCAGCGCCTTCGGCACCTTGAACCCGGCCAGCCGCGCCCGGCAATGCGCCTGCACCGCCGGCAGGTCGAGCGTCGCCCCTGGCTGCGGCACCACCACGGCGACGGGCCGCTCGCCCCAGCGCGGGTCCGGCACGCCGACCACCGCCACTTCGCTCACCCCGGACAGCTCGTAGAGCACGCGCTCCACCTCCGAACTGGCGATGTTCTCGCCGCCGGAGATGATCATGTCCTTCTTGCGGTCGGTCAGGAACAGGAAGCCGTCCGCATCCAGGTAGCCGACATCGCCGCTGCGGAACCAGCCATCGGGGTAAAAGCTTGCGGCGGTCTTGTCCGGATCCTGCCAGTAGCCCTTGAAGACCTTCGGGCCACGCAGGCAGATCTCGCCCTCCTGCCCCGGCGGCAGCACCCGGCCGGCATCGTCGCGGATGGTGATCTCGACATGCGGGGTGGCGCGGCCGGTGGAGCCGATCTTCTCGATCTCCCGCCCCGCCTCCATCAGCGTGTCGCCGCTGCAGGTCTCGGTCAGACCGTAGGCGTCGATGTAGCGGCCCTGCGGGAACAGGGTGGTGAAGGCGCGGATGCGCGATTCCGGCGTCTTCTCCCCGCCGCCGATGCACCAGCGCAGGCTGGAGAGATCCAGCCCCCGCGGATTGCCGTGCTCCAGCGTACGGGAGAGCATGACGGGCGCCATCCAGGCGCCGGTCAGCCGCTCCCGCGCGATTGCCTCCAGCGCGGCGGCGGCGTCGAATTCGCGCAGGATGCAGAGCGTCCCGCCCACCCACAGCACCGCCAGTCCCGGCAGATCGAAGGCGCCGACATGGTAGAGCGGCCCCACCACCAGCAGCCGGTCCGCCGCGGAAAGACCGAGGGCGACCACATGCTCCATGCACTTCCAGTAGAAATTGCCATAGGAGTGCATGACGCCCTTTGGCCGGTCCGTGGTGCCGGAGGTGTACATCAGCCGGAACAGGTCATCCTCCCGTCGCGGCGCGGGCGGCGGGACGGGCGTGCCGGGCGGCACCAGCCGGGTCGGGTCGGCCTGGGCTTCGGCATTCAGCAGGATCAGGCCGGGCAGCCCCTCGACCACCGGGGCGAATTCGGCATCGGCGAAGATCAGTTTTGCGCCGGCATTGCCGAGGATGTAGGCCACCTCATCCCGCGCCAGCCGGAAATTGATCGGCAGGAAGACCGCGCCGATGCGGCTGGCGGCGATCGCCAGTTCCACGAAGGCGGCGGAGTTCTTCATGAAGACCGCCACCACATCCCCCGCCGCCACGCCGCGCGCGGCAAGCAGGGCGGAAAGCGCCTCGGTCCGCGCCTGCAAGGCGGCATAGGTGATGCGCTGCGCGCCGTAGACGATCGCCAGCCGGTCGGGATGCTGCCGGGCGTGGAAGGCGACGAAGGCGGAGAGGTTGAGCATGGCTGGCCTCAATAGCCGCGCGGCATTCCCAGATCATGGACTGCGATGTAGTTCAGCACCATCTCCTCGGAGACGGGCGCGAAGCGGAACAGGCGGGCGTCGCGCCACAGCCGCTCCACGTCGAATTCCTTGGCATAGCCCATGCCACCCATGGTCTGCATGGCGCGCTCCGTCGCCTGCGCCGCCGCCTGGGCAGCCAGCAGCTTGGCCTGGTTCGCGGCCGAGCCATAGGGCTCCCCCAGGTCGCACAGGGCGGCGGCCTTGTGGTTCAGCAGCCGTGCCGCCTCGCTCAGCGCATGCGCCTGGGCCAGCGGGAATTGCAGGCCCTGATAGGCGGCGATGGGCTTCCCCCCGAAGACCTTGCGCCCCTGGGCGTAGTTCACCGCCTGGCGGATCGCCAGTTCCACTGTGCCGACGAGCCCGGCGGTGGTGACGATGCGCTCGGTATTCAGCACCTCCAGCAGGGCGGGCCAGCCTTCGTCCACCTGGCCGACGACATCCTCCGGCCCGATCCGCACCTCGTCGAAGAAGACGGAGGAGGAAGGCAGGGTATTGGTGCCGAGCTTGTCTATGGCGCTGTGGCTGACGCCGGCGCGGTCCGGCTCGATCAGGAACAGGGTGATGCCCTGGGTGCGGCGCTGCACCTCCTCCACCTTCCGCGTGCGCGCCACCACCAGCATCTTCTTCGCCTGCGGCACCGCGGTGATCCAGACCTTGCGGCCGTTCAGGCGCCAGCCATCGCCCTCCCGCCGGGCGAAGCTGCGGACCTCCAGGCTGTTGGTGCCGGCGTCCGGTTCGGTGAGCGCCATACAGAAGGTGATCTCGCCGCGCACCAGGCCGGGCAGCAGCGCCTGCTTCTGCTCCGGCGTGCCGAAGCGGGCGATGCTGACGCCGCCGAAGATCGGGTTCAGCATGAACATCTGCGCCAGCGTCGAGCCGGCGCCGCCGGCGGTCAGCGCTTCCACTGCCAGCGCCATCTCCAGCATGCCGAGGCCGGAGCCGCCATAGGCTTCCGGCAGGGCGATGCCGCAGAGCCCGGCCTCGCAGATCGCGGCCCAGGCCTCGGCCGGATAGGCTTTCCGCGCATCGAGGTCGCGCCAGTATTCCGGACCGAAACGCTCGCCGACCTTGCGGGCGGTCTCCACCAGCAGGCGCTGGTCTTCGGAGAGGCGGAATTCCATGGCTCAGATGCTCCCTGCCGCCGGGGCGAGCAGCAGCGCCAGCGGCTTTTCGAGAAAGGCGATGATGCGGGCGAGGAAGGCGGCGGCGGCGGCGCCGTCCAGCACGCGATGATCGGCCGCCAGCACCAGCGTCATCTCCCGCCGCAGTACGGGCGCGCCCTCCGCATCCGGGCGGAACACCGATTCCGCCGCGCCGAGGCCGAGGATCATGGACTGGCCGGGATTGACGATCGGCACCAGGAAGCGGGCGCCGTGCATGCCGACATTGGACAGGGTGATGCTGCCGCCCTGCAACTCATCCGGCGAAAGCCGGCCGTCGCGGGCCCGCTGAACCAGGTCGTCCGCCCGCCGCGCCAGCACGTCCAGCGGCAGGCGCCCGGCGTCGCGCAGCACCGGGGCAAAGAGGCCACGCGGTGTATCCACCGCCAGCCCCACATCCGGCGAGGGGAGGCGCCGCCAGCCCTCCCCGGCCCAGACCCGGTTCAACTCGGGCATGGCCACCAGGGCGCGGCCGATCGCCGCCAGGACGGCATGGGTCACCGTCAGGCGCGGCGCGCCGAGCAGGTCCCTCCACTCCTCGCGCAGGGCGAGCAGGCGGGAGATCTCCGCCGTGGCGCCCAGATGGAAATGCGGGATCTCCTGCTTGGCCTGGGTCAGCCGCCGCGCCGCCGCGGCGCGTACGCGGTCGAGCGGGATGAACTCGCCTTCCGCCGCCGTCGTTTCCGGTGGCGGGACGGGCGGTGCCGGCCGCGCGGCTGCCGGCACGTCACGCGCCTTGATGCGGCCACGCGGTCCACTGCCGGTCAGCTCCGCCAGCGCCACGCCCCGCTCCCGCGCCAGGCGCCGGGCGAGCGGCGTGGCGATGATGCGCCGCCCGGCGGCCGCGGCCGGTGGCGCAGATGCTTCGGCGGGTGTCTCGGCTGCAGCGGGCGCCGCCCCGGTCCAGCGCGCTACCGGCGCGCCCACAGGCACGGTGCTGCCCGCGGGCACCAGCAATTCGCAGATCTCGCCCGGCCCGGGCGCCTCGATATCGGTCGCGATCTTCTCGGTCTCGACCACGAACAGCACGTCGCCAGCCTCGACCCGCGCGCCTGGCTGCACGCGCCACTCCGCCAGCATCCCCTCGGTCATGGTGAGACCGAGTTTCGGCATCACGATCTCGGCCAGGGCGCCCATGCGTCAGCGTCCGGAGAATTGCGCCGGGCGCTTCTCCAGGAAGGCACGGCAGCCTTCATGCGCATCGCCGGAATCCAGCACCAGGCCGATCATCGCCTGTTCGTGCGCCAGGGCCTGCGGCAGCGCCATCTGGCTGCCCTGCCGCAGCGTGCGCTTCAGCAGCTTCAGGATCAGCGGCGACTTCGCCGCGATGCGCTCCGCCAGCTTCAGCGTTTCCGCCATCAGCTCCGCCTTGGGCACCACGCGGTTGGCCAGGCCGAGCGTCACGGCCTCCTGCGCGGTGATGTGGTCGCCAGTGAACATCAGCTCCCGCGCCCGGCAGGGGGCGATCTCGCGGATCAGCCGCTGGGTGCCGCCGGCGCCGGGGAACAGGCCGAGATTGATTTCCGGCAGGCCGAGCCGCGCCGTGTCTGCCAGCAGGCGCAGATCGGTGCAGAGCAGCAATTCCGTCCCGCCGCCCAGCGCGAAGCCGTTCACCGCGGCGATGGTCGGCTTGTCGCAGGCTTCCACCCGGCTGAAGACACGGTGGATGTCCTCGGCGAATTCCTGGTAGTGCGCCAGGCCCTGGCGGCTTTCCAGGTCGCGGATATCGCCCCCGGCGACGAATGCCTTCTCCCCGGCGCCGGTGATGACGATGACACGCACCGCCGCATCCGCCTCCGCCGCCGCGAAGGCGGTTTCGAAGGCGCGCAGCGTCGCCGCGTCGATCGCGTTCAGCGCCGCCGGGCGGTTGAAGCTGAGCACCGCCACGGCGCCGCGGATCTCGGAGAGGATGAGGGGATCGGCCATAGGAGGGCTCCTCTAGTCCAGCGTGCGGCGGACGGCGGCGGCGATGCGCGCGGCATCGGGGCGATAGGCCGCCTCCAGCTCCTTCGCGAAGGGCACGGGGGTGAAGGGGGCGCCGACGCGCAGGATGGGGCCGTCCAGCTCGTCGAAGCCAGTATCGGCCATGCGGGCGGCGATCTCGGCGCCGACGCCGAAGGCTTCCACCGCCTCATGCGCGATGACCAGGCGATGGGTGCGGGAGAGGCTCTCCAGCACCGCCGCCTCGTCCCAAGGCTGCAGGCTGCGGAGGTCCAGCACCTCGGCCTCGATGCCCTCCCCGGCCAGCAGGCCCGCCGCTTCCATCGCCCAATGCACCGCGGCGCCATAGGCAACGATGGTGGCGTCGCGGCCGGGCCGGGCAATGCGG
>CALGVL010000251.1 GCA_937930165.1 uncultured Acetobacteraceae bacterium | reverse complement strand
CGATCAGCATCCACCGCCGCCCTGAAATGCGCCAGGGCCGCCAGACGGTCGCCACGGCGCCGGGCTTCCAGGCCGAGGCGCAGCGTTTCCACGGCCGCGATGCGGCGCTGATCCTGATCGAACGCCATCTGCCTCTACCTCCGGGCCACGAGGATCCTTCCCATAGCGCAACATAGCTGAGCCATATTGTTTGGCAATGATTATTATTTTGATTACGCACTAGAATGCCCCAAATTTTACTGCAATATTGAATTTTGATACGAATCCCAGCTGAGCCCGACGGCCCGGAGAGCGCCGCTTCCGGCCCCAGCTGGTCGCTTCCGGGCTGTATGTCTGCCCCTCTTCCCCTTTCTGGGTATATGCATCTACAGTTACTCCGTTATAAGTTGCCTCAGCAGTGAGGTTGCCGCAGAGCCGGGCATCGCCTGCCCCCGTTCTGCCAGGCACTAGGAATGATGGAAGAAGCCCGGGAAGCGATGCGGTTCATCCGCTACGAGGTCCGTGACGGCGTCACCGTCGCGGTCTTCGCCCTGGACGTACCTGCCCTGGACTGGAGCTGGGACGGGGATGACGGGCAGGCCAGCGAGACGGTGTTCGACCGCCCCTCGCTGGAGGCACGCTTGGCCAATCTCCGGGCAGCCGGGGCTCCGGCCGAGGCGACGGCGGCCGCCCTTGCGGCCTGGCCGCAGGCGGAGGGCCGCCCCCCCGAAACAGCGGCTGTCCTGGCGGAGGGGCAGATCCCGCGGCCGCAGAAGACCGCAGCCGTGCTCCGCCTGATTCGTGGCGAGACGCCCGAGGCGGTCGCACGCTCGCTGGGCGTTCCGGCGCCGGCGCTGCTTGCCTGGCGCGACACCTTCCTGGCTGCCGGGATCTCCGCCCTGGACTCCTAGCCTGCGATCGCCCTGGGCGGGTTCGAGGCCCTGTTACGGATCCCGGGCCTCACCTGTCGTAGCGCCATTGAACGCCATGCTTGACGCCGGCGCCCGCCCTTGCCATCCAGGCAGGGTGAGGGATCTTGTCAGCGTCAGCCGCGGCGACGAGGACACGCTCTGGGCCGTCATCGCAACGGTCGGGCGCACCAATCGCGTCGCCGAGGTCTTTCGCAGCCGGGCCGCTGCGCTGGAAGACCGGGCCTGGCGGGCCCAGCAGGTCCAGGCCTATGAGGACTTCCTCCGCCGCTCCCGTCAGCCCGTGCCGCATTACAGCGTAACGCCGATCCGGCGGGCGGACCTGCCGCGGAAATGGACTCCCCTGCCGGCCCTGGGCTTCCTGCGGGGCCAGTTCATCTGACCCCGCCGGGGCGGCTCACTCCCCCGCCGCGTCCAGCACGTGCAGCGCATAGGTGAAGGCCGCGCCGGCATTCAGTGCGATGGCCACGCCCAGCGCCTCCGCCATCTCCTCCTTCGTTGCCCCGGCCGCCTTGGCCTTGCGCACATGAGCGTCGATGCAGCCGTCGCAGCGGGTGGTGACGGCGACCGCAAGCGCGATCAGTTCCCGCGTCTTCGCCTCCAGGTGCTTCGTGGTGGCGGCGCCGCGGTTCAGCGCGGAGAAACCCTTCACCAGCTCCGGATGCAGGCCGGTCAGTTCCCTGCCGCGCTCCCGCGCCGCGCCGTTATAGGCCTCCCAGTCCTTGATCGCGCTCATCGCAGTCCCCTGACATGACTAAGGGCGCCGGCCTTGCCGCCGGCGCCCCAGCATCATCCGTTCGGAACGGCGGGTTGGCTACTCCACCGCCTCCTGCTCCCGCTCGGCATCGCCGTCGCCATCGCCGTCGCCCGAGCCCTCCTCGGGCTTCGGCAGGGCCGGCGGGGCAGCCTCGATGAAGTCGAAGGACAGGGTGCCATCCTTCAGCCCCACCTTCACCGCGCCGCCCTTGGCGAGCCTGCCGAAGAGCAGCTCCTCGGCCAGCGGCTTCTTCACATGCTCCTGGATCACCCGGGCCAGCGGCCGGGCGCCGTAGAGCGGGTCGTAGCCCTTCTCCGCCAGCCATTCCTTGGCGGCGGAGGACAGCTCGATCGTCACGTTGCGGTCGGCGAGCTGCGCCTCCAGCTGCATGACGAACTTCTCGACCACCCGCCCCACGACCTCGGGCGACAGGTTGGCGAAGGGCACCACCGCATCCAGCCGGTTGCGGAATTCCGGCGTGAACATGCGCTTCACCGCGTCCTCGTCCTCGCCGACCCGCGCCTCCCGGCCGAAGCCAATGGCCGGTTTCGCCATATCGGCCGCGCCCGCATTGGTCGTCATGATGAGGATGACGTTGCGGAAATCCACGGTCTTGCCGTTGTGGTCGGTCAGCTTGCCGTGGTCCATGACCTGCAGCAGGATGTTGAACAGGTCCTGGTGCGCCTTCTCGATCTCGTCCAGCAGCAGCACCGCATGCGGATGCTGGTCGATGGCATCCGTCAGCAGCCCGCCCTGGTCGAAGCCGACATAGCCCGGCGGCGCGCCGATGAGCCGGCTGACGCTGTGCCGCTCCATGTATTCCGACATGTCGAAGCGGATCAGCTCGATGCCGAGGGTCTTGGCGAGCTGCCTCGCCACCTCGGTCTTGCCGACGCCGGTGGGCCCGCTGAACAGGTAGTTGCCGATCGGCTTCTCCGGATCGCGCAGCCCGGCGCGGGAGAGCTTGATCGCGGCAGAGAGCGTCTCGATCGCCCGGTCCTGGCCGAAGACCATCGCCTTCAGGTCGCGCTCCAGGTTCCGCAGCGTCTCCTTGTCGTCCGCACTCACGCTCTTCGGCGGGATGCGGGCGATCTTGGCGACGATCTCCTCCACATCGCGCAGCGTCACGGTCTTCCGCCGCTTGTTCTCCGGCAGCAGCATGCGGGAGGCGCCGACCTCGTCGATCACGTCGATCGCCTTGTCCGGCAGCTTCCGGTCGTGGATGTACTTGGCCGAAAGCTCCACCGCCGCCCGGATCGCTTCCGGCGTGTAGCGGACCTTGTGGTGCTTCTCGTAGTTCGTCTTGAGGCCCTGGAGGATCTTCACCGAATCCTCGATCGTCGGCTCGTTGACGTCGATCTTCTGGAAGCGGCGGACCAGGGCGCGGTCCTTCTCGAAGTAGTTGCGGTATTCCTTGTAGGTGGTGCTGCCGATGCAGCGCAGCGTCCCCTGGGCCAGGGCCGGCTTCAGCAGGTTGGAGGCGTCCATCGCCCCGCCGCTGGTCGCCCCGGCGCCGATCACCGTATGGATCTCGTCGATGAAGAGGATGCTGCCGGCCTGGTTCTCCAGCTCCTGCACCACCGCCTTCAGCCGTTCCTCGAAATCGCCGCGGTAGCGGGTGCCCGCCAGCAGCGAGCCCATGTCGAGCGCGTAGATGGTGGACCGGGCCAGCACCTCCGGCACGTCGCCCTCGACGATGCGCTTGGCCAGCCCCTCGGCGATGGCGGTCTTGCCGACGCCGGGGTCGCCCACATAGAGCGGGTTGTTCTTGGTGCGGCGGCAGAGGATCTGGATGGTCCGCTCGATCTCGCTCTCGCGGCCGATCAGCGGGTCGATCTTGCCCTGCTGCGCCTTGCGGTTGAGGTTGACGCAGTAGTTGGAGAGCGCGTCCTGCCCCCGCCCGCCACGCGGCTTGTCCTCCTTCTCGCCTTCCTCGGCGGTGGAGGGAGTGCCCTGGACGGGGCGGCTCTGCGACCGGCCCGGCGCCTTGGCGATGCCATGCGAAATGAAGTTCACGGCGTCCAGCCGGGTCATGTCCTGCAACTGCAGGAAGTAGACCGCGTGGCTCTCCCGCTCGGAGAACAGGGCGACGAGGACATTGGCCCCGCTCACCTCGTCCCGGCCGGAGGACTGGACATGGATGGCGGCCCGCTGGACCACCCGCTGGAAGCCGGCGGTCGGCTTCGGGTCCCCGGCGCGCTCCGTCACCAGCCCGGCCAGGTCCTTGTCCAGGAATTCGGTGAGGTCGCGCTTCAGCTTCTCGCTGTCCACGCCGCAGGCGCGCAGCACCGTGGCCGCGTCCGCGTCGTCGGTCAGCGCCAGCAGCAGGTGCTCAAGCGTTGCGTATTCGTGCCGGCGCTCATTGGCGAGGCCGAGCGCACGATGGAGCGTCTGCTCGAGATTGCGTGACAACATGCTAGAGACGCTCCCTGATCTGAACCGTCGTTCCCGAGAGCGCCCGGGCACGAAGGCGGTTTCTCCAGGATGAATTGTAGGTACCCGCACTGCGCCAGAGGAGCCCCCTATCCGGCGGGGTGACGCAGTTTTTCTTGCCGGCTGACGTGGCTGTCATTCCTTTTCGATGGTGCACTGGAGAGGGTGCTGGTTCTGCCGCGCCAAGTCCATGACCTGCGTCACCTTGGTCTCGGCGACCTCATAGGTATAGACGCCGCAGACGCCGACACCGCGCCGGTGGACGTGCAGCATGATGCGCGTCGCCTCCTCCCGGTTCTTCTGGAAGAAGCGTTCCAGCACGTGAACGACGAACTCCATCGGCGTGTAGTCGTCGTTCAGCATCAGCACCTTGTACATCGAGGGCTTCTTGGTGCGTGGCCGGGCCTTGACGACGACGCCGGTGTTCGGCGTTGTGTCCCCCGGCGTGTTGCCCCCGTTCGGCCGCTTGTCTTGATCGCTCATGAGGTTCCTGATCGGCGGGCCTCCACCCGCCTGCGGGCATACTGGGGCGGCAGGCTGGTGGCCCGCCTGGCGGGAAGGATATCGGACCGCACCATGCAAGGTGAAGCCCCACGCGCGAGCGTGAACCTGGATATTGGGGGGGTCACCTGGAATGGAAAGGGCCCGGCCCGGCCGCCCCGCCCGCCTTCGCGGGAAGAGACGGGCCGAGACCGGGCCCCGATCAGCCTCCGGCCCTGCGGCCGGAGCCAGGCTTCCAAGCGGACCGTTCAGACCGCCAGCGGACGGGCCAGCTTCTCCACGGCCAGCGTCATGCGGGCGGAGAGCGGGGCGAAGGACTGCTCGGCGACCTTCAGCGCGGTCTCCTGCAGCTTCGCCGCCTCGGTGAAGGTCTTCTCCAGGGCGGTGCGAGCCAGGCCGGCCTGGATCTCCGCAGCCTCCTTCAGGCTCTTCACGCCGGAGAGCGCCTTGGCGCCCTCGATCGCCTGCTCGTTCAGGCCCTGGAAGAGCGCCATGGTCTGGCGGCTCAGGTCCTGCACGCCGGCCACATAGGCCTGGGCCGCCTTGGTCACCGCCTCGACATTGCCGCGGCCGAATTCCGCTGCTTCCTCAGCCACGCGGAAGAGGTTCTCCGCCGCCTTGTTCACCTGCTCCATACTCTTCTCCATGTTCGCGCGCGCCTGCGCCACGCCCTCATTCACCAGCTTGCTGGCGGGCGGGGCGCTGGCCTGCGCCGCCTCGCTCACCAGCTTCTTCACTTCCGCAACCTTCGCTTCGGTCGCCGCCGCCATCGCCTTGCTCCTTCGCACCGGGCCCTGTCCCCTGAACGGGCGCAGCCCGGCGGACCGAGCCGCTTTGCTGCGCTGCAACATGATGGCTTCTATTTCGCAGGCAATGGCTGGCGCAAGCACTTTTTTGCGCCGCACAAAAACGAGCCTTTCACGATCCCGGGAAGGGCGGGAACCGCCGGCCGGATCGTATCGCCAGCTTGTGTGAGGGGTGCCCGGCAACTCCTTGGAAACACGGGGTTCCCGTTCAGTTCTCGGTGACAGGCGACCCCTCGAAGCCATAGGCTGCTCCGGAGTCGCCGGCTGCCCGGGGGGGCGGGCCGCGAACCGGGGGATCGCATGTTGGGCAGCAGCGCCGCGTCGCGGCTAGGGGCCATGCTGGCCGCCGTCATTCTTTGCAGCATCGGAACCGTCCGCCCCGCCACCGCCCAGATCGGCAGCGAACGCTACGCCGCCATCGTGACCGATGCACGGTCCGGCGCCGTCCTGATGGCGGCCAATCCGGATGAGCCGCGCTACCCGGCCTCGCTCACCAAAATGATGACCCTCTACATGACCTTCGACGCGCTGCGGGACGGCCGCATCAGCCTGTCGAGCCGGATACCGGTCTCCCCCTCCGCTGCCTCCATGCCGCCCTCGCGCCTCGGCCTGACCGCCGGCATGACCCTGACAGTGGAGGAGGCGATCCTCGCCCTGGTCACCAAGTCGGCGAATGACGCGGCGGCGGCGCTCGGCGAGTTCCTCGGCGGCGGCAGCGAGCAGCGCTTCGCCCAGATGATGACGCTGCGGGCCCGCGCCCTGGGGATGACCCGCACCACCTTCCGCAACGCCTCCGGCCTGCCGGATCTCGACCAGGTCAGCACGGCGCGGGACATGGCGCTGCTCGGCCGGCGACTGCTGCAGGACTTCCCGGACCGCTACGCCTATTTCTCCACGCCGTATTTCGTCTTCCGCGGCCGGACCCACTGGAACCACAACCGGCTGTTGCAGGAATACGACGGCACGGACGGCATCAAGACCGGCTATGTGAATGACAGCGGCTTCAACCTGGTGGCCAGCGCCCAGCGCGACGGGGTGCGCCTGGTCGCCGCCGTCTTCGGCGGCCGCACCGGGCGGGAGCGCGACCGCCACATGATGGCGCTGCTCGACCGCGGCTTCGCCGCCTCCGGCGTGGCGCCGCGGGAGATGGTGGCCCGCCGCACCACGCCGGGCGTGCTGGCCGCCGCCCATGCTGCGCCCCTCCGCAGCGCCAGGGCCGCAACCCCGATCCGCGGCCGGCAGCAGGCCGCCGCCCGTCCGACCGTCCGGCACGCCGCCAACGCCCAGTCCCGTCCGGCCGTCCGGCGCGCCGCTAACGCCCAGTCCCGCCCGGCCGCCCGGCGCGCCGCCAGCGTCCAGCCCCGCGCCACGACGCGGCCCGGCCATCTGCGCATGATTTCCACCACCAGAAGCCGCCCGTCCGCCCGGATCGAGCAGGGCGACACCAGCCGGGACACCGTGGCCCGCCCAGCCCAGGCTCGCCGCCAGCCCGCCAAGGCGGCCAGGACTCCGGCCCAGACCGGTTCGGCCAAGACCAGCCGCCGCCCCGGCTGAGGCGGCGGCAGGATCGCCCGCCGCCCCTTCCCGTCAGGCCATCGCCCCGCGCGCCGCCACCGGCCAGAGGCACTCCACCCGGCCGCGGCGCACCCCGACATACCAGTCGTAGCGGTCCACCGTCGGGTCGCAGTGCCCGGGAACCAGGCGCAGCTTCTCCCCCAGCGCCGGCGCGGCGCCGTCCTCCACCAGGATCTTGCCGTGCTCGTCCGAGGCACCGGCATAGCGTAGGCCCGGCCGCTGCCAGACCAGCGGCAGGCCGGAATCCACCGCCACCGCCTTATGCCCGGCATCCACCACGGCGACGCCGGGGATCGCCCGGCTCATCACCGTCGCCAGCACGAAGAGCGCCTGGCGGAAGGGCGGCGGGTTCTCATTCCTCGCGTAGTCGGCATCCATGAAGGCGTAGGAGCCGGCCTGGATCTCGGTGAAGACGCCGCTTGCCGCCTCCAGCGGGAAGGTGCCGGTCCCGGCGCCACCGACGATCGGGCAGTCCAGCCCGCGCTGGCGAAGCTGCTCCACGGTGCGACGGGTCATCGCCGCGGCCTCGCCGATGGCGGCCTCGCGCTCCGCCGGCGTCCGCTTGTGCTGGGCGCTGCCGTGATAGGCCTGCAAGCCGCCGAAGCGCAGATGCCGGCTGGCGGCGATGCGCTCAGCCAGGGCGACGGCGGGCGGGCCGGGCTCGATGCCGCAGCGGGCGGCGCCGACATCGATCTCGACCAGCACGGAGAGGCGGGTGCCGGCGGCCTCGGCAGCGGCTTCGATCATCGCCACCTGCTCGGCATCGTCGGCGCAGATTGCCACGGTGCTGATGCGGGAGAGCGCCGCCAGCCGGGCCAGTTTGCGGGCGCCCACCACCTCGTTGCTCACCAGGATGTCGGGGATGCCGCCCCAGGCCAGGACCTCGGCTTCCGCCACCTTCTGCACGCATTGCCCGACCGCGCCGCGCGCCATCTGCAACCGGGCGATGACCGGCGACTTATGCGTCTTGGCATGGGCGCGGAGCTTCGCCCCGGTCGGCGCCAGCAAGGCCGCCATGGCATCCAGATTGGCCTCGAAGGCATCGAGGTCGAGCAGGAGGGCGGGGGTATCCACCTCCTCCTCGCGCATGCCGGGTTCGGCGGGTGGCGGTTGCAGCATCGCGGATCGTCCCTTGTGGAGCCCGATGCACGCTAAGCCACGCGCCGGCGGCGGCAAGCCCCCGGAGGCCGGAGGTGGCATTCCGGATTGCGTTTCGGCGACTATCGTCCTGGTTGTGTCGCAACGATCATCGTTGCAGGATGCGACCGAAAGCCGGCAGGGGAGTCCGGCAGCAACCGGAGAGACGTCCGATGCGGAGGTGGCAAAAGCTGCTGTTGGTGACCGCCCTCGCGGCGGGCCTTGCCTCGCCCGCCGCCGCCCAGAGCCAGGGGCAGGGCCGGACGGAGCGGCAGCGGCTGGTCGAGCGCGGCGCCTATCTCGTTACCTCCATCGCCGCCTGCGGCAATTGCCACACGCCGAAGGGCCCGCAGGGCGAGTTGCCCGGCATGGAACTGGCCGGCGGCATGGTGATCGAGGAGCCCGGCCTGTTCCGCGCCGTCAGCCCCAACATCACTCCGGATCCCGAGACCGGCATCGGCCGCTGGACCGATGCCCAGATCGCCACCGCGATCCGCGAAGGCAAGCGGCCGGACGGGAGCCTCATCGGGCCTCCCATGCCGATCGAGCTGTATCGCGGCATCTCGGACCGCGACCTCGCCGCCATGGTCGCCTATCTGCGCAGCGTGCCGCCGGTGCGGAACGCGGTCGAGCGGTCCCGCTACGACATCCCGTTGCCGTCCAGCTATGGCCCACCGGTCGGCCGCGTTTCCGGCCCGCCGAAGGGGGATCCAGTGGCGCGGGGCGCCTATCTTGCCGGGCCGCTCGGCCATTGCATCGAATGCCACACGCCGATGGGGCCGGGCGGGCGGCGCGACTGGTCCCGCACCGGCGCCGGCGGGATGCAGATGAGCGGCCCCATGGGCCCCATCCTGCCGCCCAACATCACGCCGAGCAGGAGCGCCGGCATCGGCGCCTGGACCGATGCGCAGATCATCCGCGCCGTGACGCAGGGCATCTCGGCCGACGGGCACCGGCTCTCGCCGCCCATGGCCTTTGCCTACTATGCCCGGATGCGGCCGAAGGATTTGCAGGATCTGGTGGCCTATCTGCGGTCGCTGCCGGCGCAGGATTGAGCCACCAGGCCCGGCCAGCGGCGGGACCATCTCTTTTCCGCCAAGCGCCGCTCGAAGACAGCGCGCTTCGCCGGATCCGCGGCGAAGCCGGGGGTCGGGCGAATGACGCGGCCGAGCAGATCCGCAAGGCCCCAGGGCGCCGCCACCTCCACCCCCGCCGGGTCGAGTCGCATCGGGCCGAACCAGGCGACATCCACATCGCCCGGCGGGTTGCTGCCGAAGGGCAGGCCGCAGAGCGCATCCCAGACCGCGTTGCGGATGAAGCCGGCGCCGATCCAGGCATCCGGCAGGCCGAGCGCCGCCACCGCCTCCAGCGGGTGGCGCAGCGCCGGCGTCGCTTCCAGCAGCGCGGCGATCCCGGCGGCATCCCGGATCATCGGCGAAACCCTCCTTACTCCCCAGCGGGGCGGCTTTCGGATGGCGGGGCCGCGTGCTAGGCGGCGGGCCCTGATCTGCGGCGCCGATTCAGACCTTCGCGCCCAAGGGCGCTCCGGTCATCGGGGCCGCTTCGCTGCCCAGTAGGAAAGGCCCTGCGCATGTCCGACCTGCCGCCCTCCAACGCCCCTGCCGGCGCGGCCCAGCAGGGCCCCCTGATGCTGAACCTGCAATACACCAAGGACCTCTCCTTCGAGGTGCCGGGGGCGCCCGAGATCTTCGCCACCCTGCGCGAGCAGCCGCGGGTCGATCTCCAGCTCGACGTGCAGGCCCGGCCCCTGCAGGACGGCGGCAATGTCTACGAGGTCGCGCTGCAGATCCGCGCCGATGCCGTGGCCGGGGGGCAGAATGGCGAGCAGGGCCAAACCTGCTTCATCGCCGAGCTGGTCTATTGCGGCATCTTCACCGTGAACGTGCCGCCGGAGCATCTGGAGCCGGTGCTGCTGGTGGAGTGCCCGCGCCTGCTCTTCCCCTTCGCCCGGAACATCCTGGCCGATGTCACCCGTGACGGCGGCTTCCCGCCGGTGCTGCTGGCGCCGATCGATTTCGTCGCGCTCTGGCAGTCCCGCCGTGGCCAGGCAGAGCCCGCCGGCACCGCCTGATCGGCCCCGATGACCGCAGGGCCTTCCGGCCCGGAGGTCGTTCGCAGCAGGGCCATGAACTGGCGCCGCCAGCCAGCAAGCGGCCCGGCGGGCGGGGGAGATCGCCCTCGCCCGCCGGTTGCATGGCTCTCCATGTGGACGCGTTAGGATCGCCAATACATCTACCGGTTGCCGCGGCAAATATTTCCACACCGGAAACTTGAAGTTACGGGTGCCTGGGATTTAGGCTTATAACGCAATCGTGATAAGGCCCGCCCCGGTGTCGCCCCCGCCCGCCACCTCGCCCGCCCCGGTCCTGCCCTTCCCACTGATCCCGCGGCCCGGCCTGGCCGGGCGCCCACAGGCCCGGCTCCTGCTCTCGCCGCCGCATCTGACCGGGGGCGAGATGGCAGCCCTGCAGGCGACGCTGGATTCCGGCTGGATTGCTCCCGCCGGCCCCATGCCCGCCGCCTTCGAGACGGCCTTGTCCCAGGCCACCGGCTTCCCGCATGTCCTGGCTGTCGCCTCCGGCACGGCGGCGCTGCATCTCGGCTATCACTGCCTGGGGCTGGAGCCGGGGGACGAGGTCTGGACCGCCACCCTCACCTTCATCGCCACCATCGCCCCGGCCGTGCAGATGGGCGCCCGGCCCCGCTTCCTGGATGTGGACCGGGAGAGCTGGACCCTCGATCCCGGCCTTCTGGAGCGCGAATTGGCCCGCGCCGCCCGTCGCGGCCGGCTGCCGCGCGTGGTGGTGCCGGTGGACCTCTTCGGCCAGCCCTGCGACCTGCAGGCCATCATCGCCCTTTGCGACCGCTGGGGCGTGCCGGTGCTCTGCGACAGTGCCGAGGCGCTGGGGGCGACGCAGCGCGGCCGCCATGCCGGACGCGGAGCACGGCTTGCCGCCTTCAGCTTCAACGGCAACAAGATCATCACCGCCGGGGGCGGCGGCGCCCTGGCCGCCGAGGACCCGGCCCTGATCGCCCGCGCCCGCCACCTGGCCACCCAGGCCAAGGAGCCGGCGGCGCACTACCAGCACGAGATGACCGGCTTCTCCTACGGCCTCTCCTCCGTCCTGGCCGCCATCGGCCTGGCGCAGCTCGGCGCGCTGGAAGCGCGGGTGGCGGCACGGCGGGACATCTTTGCCCGCTATGTCGCGGGGCTTGGTGGCCTGCCGGGCGTCTCCTTCATGCCGGAACCGGCCTGGGGCCGCAGCACCCGCTGGCTCTCCGTAGCCCTGTTCGACACCTCCCGCGGCGCCCCGGACCGGGAGGCGGTGCGGCGGGCCCTGGCCGAGGCCGGGATCGAGAGCCGCCCGGTCTGGAAGCCCCTGCACCTGCAGCCGGCCTTCCGCGGCGCTCCTTACGCCGGTGGCACCGTGGCGGCGGAGCTGTTCGAGCGCGGCCTCTGCCTCCCCTCCGGGATTGCCATGACTCCC
>CALGVL010000250.1 GCA_937930165.1 uncultured Acetobacteraceae bacterium | reverse complement strand
GATCTATCTGGCGGAAAAGGCCGGCAGTCCGCTGTTGCCCTCGGATCCCGCCACCCGCTACCGCTGCCTGCAATGGGTGATGTTCCAGATGGGCGGGGTCGGGCCGATGTTCGGCCAATACAATCACTTCGCCAATTATGCGGTGGAGAAGATCCCCTACGCCATTGAGCGCTACACCAACGAGGTGGCCCGGCTGCACCGCGTCCTGGACAAGCGGCTGGGAGAGAGCGCCTATTTGGCCGGCCCGGACTACTCCATCGCCGATATCTGCACCTTTCCCTGGATCCGAAACCCAGACCGGCGGGGAATTGATCTGGGACAGTACCCGAATGTGAAACGCTGGCATGATGCCATCGCTGCGCGCCCGGCTGTGCAGCGCGGTGTGCAGGTTCTGGCGGACCGGCAGCGCCAAGGGCCGATCACCGACCAATGGCGTGAGAACCTGTTCGGCAAGACCCAGTTCGCACCACGCTAGACTGCCCGGCGGCACACAGGGTGGAGCAAGGGAGGTAACATGGCGGAGATCGACCACATTGTCCTCGGCGCCCGCACGCTGGAGGAAGGGGCGGCCTTCGTCCGGCAGCACCTTGGCGTGGAGCCGCAGGCGGGAGGCCGGCATGAGGGTTACGGCACCCACAACATGCTGGTCGGCCTTGGCCACGACTGTTACCTCGAAATCATCGCCGTGGATCCGGAACAGCCGGATCCGCCGCATCCCCGGATCTTCGATCTCGACGATCCCGGCACCCGCATGATGCTGGAATCGGAGCCACGGCTGCTGGCCTGGGTGGCGCGGACACCGGTGCTGGATGCGGTCTTCGCCCGCCTCGGCCCCCGCGCCGGCGAAATGAAGGAGATGCGCCGAGGCGACCTGCGCTGGCGCATCGCCTTCCCGCCGCAGCGCCAGGACATGGAGAACCTGATCCCGGCCCTGATCCAGTGGCAGGGAGAAAGCGCTGCAAGCAGCATTCCCGACAGCGGCTGCCGCCTGATATCCCTGGAGGCCGAGCATCCGGAGGCCGAAGCGGTCCGCGCCGCCTTGGCCGAGCGTGGGCTGGAGGAGGCGATGCGAGTCCGCCGCAGCCCCCATGCCCGGCTGGTCGCCCGGATCCGCCGCGCCGATGGGTCTGAAGTGGCCCTGACAAGCGCGTGACGGGGCAGGATGCCAGGACTGCGTGCAGCAAGCCTAGCGTCTTGCAATCACTGGTTTTGTGTTACAACTCTCCAATGCCCCAGTGGTGGAGGACGCGGCGCAGGTGTCTATCCCAAGGCGAAATGGATGTTGCCTCTAGGCTGCCGGCCGATAACGCCAGATGCTGGCGGGCGGGAAATTCAGCGGCGTCCAGGCCTCGCGCCGCGCCGTCAGGCCCAATTCCCGATAGGGCAGGGGCGAGGTGATGCAGTAGGTGTAGAGCAGGAAGCCACGGCCCGGGGCCACCGCCTCCACCGCCTCCACGAATTGTCGCTGCCGCGCCCGCGGCAGCATGACCAGCGGGATGCCGCAGATCGCGGTGCCGACCCTGCCATGCCAGCGCCTCGGCAATGTGCGGGGCAGGTCGAAGGCGTCGCCGCAGATCACGGTGACGCCGGGCAGCACCTGGCGCAGATGGCTCGCCATTTCCGGCACGATCTCGAACACCACCAGCCGCTCCGGTGGCACCCCGGCCGCGAGCAGGGTGCGGGAGATCACCCCGGTCCCTGCGCCGAGCTCCACCACCACCTCCTCCGATGCACGCGTGACCAGCCCGGCGATCCGGCGGCACAGGCTGGGAGAGGAGGGAATCATGGCCCCCATCTGCAGCGGATTGGCCAGCCAGCGCCGAAAGAACAGGGCGGTATTCGCGCCCTGGCGTGGCTTTTCCCGTTCGCTTGCGGTCAGGCCGGACATGCCGATCTCCTCTGTCAATGCGACATGGCCGGGCCGCCCCGGCCGGACCCCGTTCCGGGGCCAACCGCAAAGGCGGCCCAAAGGGCCGGTGGTTCCGCCCGCCATGCCGACCTGTCCCTTCACGGAGCCGTCAGATGACGGCGCGCATCCTCGTAGTGGACGACATCGCGGCGAATCTCCGACTGCTCGAAGCCAAGCTGACCGCCGAATATTACGAGGTCGCCCTGGCCTCGAACGGGCCGGATGCGCTGGCCATGGTGGGGCGCTGGGCCCCGGACATCGTCCTGCTCGACGTGATGATGCCTGGCATGGATGGGTACGAGGTCTGCCGCGCTCTGAAGGCCGACCCCGCCACGGCGCATATCCCGGTGGTCATGATCACCGCCCTGGTGGATCCGGCGGAGCGCGTCCGGGGCCTGGAGGCGGGGGCGGACGACTTCCTCTCCAAGCCGGTGGACGATGCCACCCTCTTTGCCCGGATGCGGGCCCTGTTGCGGGTGAAGCAGGTGCAGGACGCCTTCCGTCTGCGCTCGGAAACCGCCCGGCAACTGGGTTTCGAGCCGCCGCCGGATCCCAGCCCCGGTATCCAGGGCGCCACCGCGCTGGTGCTGGCCGAGGCGGCGGAGGCCGAGGAGATCGCGCGCGGCCTGGCGGTAGAGGGCCTGCGGACTACCGCCGCGGCCAGCCCGGCGGAGGCGATGGAGGCCCTTTCCAGCGCCAGATTCGACATCGCCATCCTCTGCCTCTCGCCGCAGGGCAGCGATTCCCTGCGCTTCGCCTCCCGTCTGCGGGCGCAGATTACGACGCGGGACCTGCCGTTGGTGCTGGTGGCCGATTCCAGCCAACGCGGCCTGGTGCTGCGCGGCTTCGACCTCGGCGCCAATGACCACGTGCTGCGCCCGATCGATCCGAATGAGCTGCGGGCGCGGGTGCGCAACCAGATCCGCCGGCGGCGCTATGAGGAACGGCTGCGGGCGGATCTCGACCGCTCGCTGGAGCTGGCGGTGACGGATCCGCTGACCGGGCTGCGCAACCGCCGCTATGTGCACCGGCACCTGGAAGGGATTCTGCGGGGCGAAAAGGCCTCAATCCTGCTGCTGGATGTGGACCGCTTCAAGGCGATCAATGACAGCTACGGCCATGCCGCCGGCGATGCCGCGCTGCGGGAGGTGGCGGAGCGGCTCCGGGCGAATCTCCGCGCCGCGGACGTCGTGGCGCGCTTCGGCGGCGAGGAATTCCTGGTGGTGCTGGCCAATGCCCCGCCTGAGGACGCGGCCATTGTCGCCGAGCGCCTGCGCGCCGCCCTGGGCGCGGTGCCGATCGGCATCGGGCCGGCGCGGTTGGGCATCAGCATCAGCATCGGCGTGGCCGTTGCGCCGGCCGGCACGGATGTGTCGGCCGTCATCGCGGCGGCGGATGCGGCGCTGTACCGGGCCAAGGCCCGCGGGCGGAATCGCGTCGAGGTCGCCAGGGCCGAGGATTTCGAGACGGCGAGGCTCCCGGCCGGAGAGATCGCACCGGACCGCCATCGGGCGGTCTAGCCTGCGGTTGTCCTGGGTGAAGACATCCGGGAGGTGAATCGCCGGCGCTTCAGGCGGCGATCCGGTCGATATGGTCGCGCAGCCGGTACCAGCTGCCGATGAGGGGCAGAAACCAGGAGGGATCACCGGAATAGAGCGGCCTGGTCGGGAAGGGCAGCCCGTCCAGCGCAAAAGGCTCATTCGCCGCGCCGGCCAGCTTCAGCGCGGCGTTGTGGCCCAGCCAGGTCGCCATCGCCACCCCACTGCCCTGGCAGCCTGCGGCGTAATGGATGCCGTCCTGCACCCCGATATGCGGCAGGTGGTCGAAGGTGAAGGCGACATTCCCCGTCCAGGCATGGGTGATCCTGGTGTCCTTCAGCTCGGGGAAGCATTCGGTCATGTAGCGGTGCAGGACAGGGGCGGTGTCCTCGGCCGTCGCCGCACGGAAGCTGGCGCGGCCACCCCAGAGCACTCGCTTTCCGTCCGGGCTTGGGCGGAAGTAGTTCAGCACGCGCTTGGTGTCGGAGATCATGCGGCGGCCGGGGAAAAGGCGGTCGATGGTGTCCTCCCCCAATTCCTCCGTGGCGATGATGTAGGAGTTGAGCGGCACAAGCCGCCGTGCCAGCCAGGGCATCGCCGTGCCGCGCCGGTCCAGGGAGTAGCCGTTGGTCGCCACCAGGACCGCGTCGGCCCGCAGCTCGCCCTTGTCGGTGGCGAGGCGGAAGCCGCTGCCCTCCTCCCGGATGCGCTGCACGCGCACGCCATCCACTAGCCTGGCGCCGGCGCGTTCCGCAGCGGCGGCAAGGCCGCGGGCGTATTTGCCCGGATGCAGGCTGCCGGTCGCCTCGGCCAGCATGCCGCCATGGTAGTGGTCGCTGCCCAGCGCCTCCCGTTGCCGCGCCTTCGGCAGCATGCGGGTGGGCAGGCCGGTGATCTCCGCGATGGACTCCGCCTTCGCCGCCAGCGCGTCGTAGTGGCGGCGCGACCAGGCGGGAGTGAAGCGGCCGCAGCGGACATAGTCGCAGTCGATCCCCTCCCGCGCGATCGTCTCCTCGATGAAGGGGAAGCTGGCGGCGGCGGCGAGGGTGATCTGCCGCGCCCTCTCCGGGCCGAAAGCCTGTTCCAGCCCGGCGCGCGCCAGTTTCAGCCCGCCTGAGACCATGCCGCCATTGCGGGAGGAAGCGCCCCAGCCGATCCGCTCCGCATCCAACACCGTGACCTCCTGCCCCAGCCGGCGCAGGGTCAGCGCCGCCGACAGCCCGGCATAGCCGCCGCCCACCACGGCGACCCCGGCGCGGTCCGGCAGCGGGGTGTCACGTTCCGGCGGCTCGGCCGCCTCCCACCACCAGGGCGTTGTCTTGAAGCCGGGGGCGAAGAGCGGGTGGGACATCAGGGACTCCCCGTCATAGGTACCGGGACAGGGTCACGTCCCTGCGCGGGGGCGGCAAGCGCAAACCTGCTTGCCCGCATGCCGCCGCCACATGCGAGGATGCCGCGAGGAGGATGAACGCCATGCCACTGCCCCCGCCGCCCATTCCTCCCGATCCCGGCCATGTGCCGACGGAGCGGGAATTGCGCGAGGACCTGGCCGCCGCCTACCGGCTGATCGCCCTCTTCGGCATGACCGACCTGGTCTTCACCCATCTCTCGGCGCGGGTGCCGACGCCAGGGAGGTCGCACCGCTTCCTGGTCAACCCCTACGGCCTGCTTTTCGAGGAGATCACCGCCAGCAGCCTGGTCCTGGTGGATGCGGAGGGAGAGTCGGCGCAGGAGACCTCCTGGCCGGTGAACCCGGCGGGGTTCGTCATCCACTCCGCCGTGCATCTCGGCCGCGCCGATGCGCAATGCGTCATGCACACCCATACCCTGGCCGGCATGGCGGTGGCGGCGCAGACGGGCGGGTTGCTGCCGCTCAACCAGATCTCGATGGAGTTCGACGGCCGCGTCGCCTGGCACGACTATGAAGGCATCGCCGCCGAGGACAACCTTTCCGAACGCGAGCGCCTGGTGCGCGACCTGGGCGACAAGCCCTGCATGATCCTGCGCCATCATGGCCTGCTGACGGTGGGCCGCACGGTCGCGGAAGCCTTCTACTGGATGTATTACTTGGAGCAGGCCTGCCGCATCCAGCTTGCCGCGCAATCCTCCGGCGTTCCGCTGGCCATTCCCTCGCGCGGCACGGTGGAGCGGACGCGCGCCCAGTTCGGGACGGGGCCGAATACCGGCTGGCTGCCCTGGCAGGCGCTGAAGCGGAAGCTTGACCGCGAGCAGCCCGATTACCGGGAGTGAAAGCCCGCCACCGCCCCCGCCTAGCCGCCGCCTCCGCCGGCCCTTATCCTTCACGCCTGAACGGGAGGGATGTGCCATGACGGTGGCGTCGATCGTCTCGCCGCGGATGATGCGGATCGGCGGGGGCAGCGTGAACCAGATCGCGGAGGTGCTGACGCAGTTCGGCCTGTTCCGCCCGCTGGTGGTGACCGATCCCTGGATGGTCAGTTCCGGCACCGTGGAACGCTGCCTGGATCCGCTGCGCAAGGCCGGCATTGCCGCCCAGGTCTTCTCCGACACCGTCCCCGACCCGACCGACACGGTGGTCGAGGCCGGCGTCGCCATCCTGAAGGATGGGGATTTCGACTGCCTGATCGGCTTTGGCGGCGGCAGCCCGATGGACACCGCCAAGGCCATGGCCATTCTCGCCGCCGCCCCGC
>CALGVL010000249.1 GCA_937930165.1 uncultured Acetobacteraceae bacterium | reverse complement strand
CGGGCGGCCCGCGGCTCGCCCAGCAGCCGCCGCAGCGGCTGGGCCAGGCCCGAGGCGGAAGGCTGGGTCAGCGGATCGCCGAAGGGCAGGTAGTCCGGCGGGGCGATGAAGCCGCCATCCCAGGCCGGACCTCGTGCAGCCGCCAGGGGCGAGCGGCGCCGCAGCAGCCAAGCCAGCAGCCCACCGGAGAGCGCCAGGACCAAGGCCAGGACCAGCGGCGCATAGGCTGCGGGGCGGTCGCCCGCCAGCAGCGCCAGGTCGCGCACCGGCGCCGCCGCCCGCCCGGTCAGGACACCCAGCGCCGGCTCCGCCAGGAGCAGCAGCACGCCGGGGAACAGGCCGAGGAGCAGCGTCAGCCCCGCGGGCAGGAGCATCGCCCAGCGCTCGGGTCGCGAGACCTCATGCGCTCCCGCGCCGCGCGGGCTACGCGGCCGGCCAAGGAAGGCCATACCGAAGAGTCGCAGCATGGCCGCGGCGACCAGGGCCAGCGCCAAGGCGGCCAGAACCGTGGCGGCCGCTGCGGCCAACTGGAAACCGATGAAGCCGACCCGCCATCCCGCCAGCACCGATTGCAGCAGCAGCCAGGCGCCGGCGAAGCCCGAGAGCGGCGGCAGGCAGGAAGCGGCCAGCACCCCGATCAAGGTGCAGGCGGCGGTGACAGGCATGGCATGGATCAGCCCGCCCAGCCGGTCCAGCTTCCGGCTGCCGGCCGTATGCGCCACCGCCCCGGCCGCCAGGACCAGCAGGGCCATGAACACCCCTTGGCCGAGGGCCTGCAGCAGCGCCGCCCCCGCCGCCAGCCCTGCCAGCGCGCCGAGATCCGCGCCCCGGAAGGCCAGGGCGAGGCCAAGGCCCGAGACCGCCAGGCCGAGATGCCCGATCCCGGCCCAGGCCAGCAGGGATTGGCCGTCCTCCTCCCGCAGCGCCTGCAGGGCGCCAAGCAGGGTGGACACCGCCCCCGCCGCCAGCAGCGGCAGTCCCCACCAGGAAGGCTGAGCCGGGCCACAGAGATCGGCCAGCAGCCGCGCCAGCACATAGATTGTAAGCCCCGGCATGGCGCCCGAGAGCAGCGCCGCGGCATGGCCCGGCGCCGCGCCCTGGGCAAATGGCAGCTGCCCGGCCAGCGCCCCGGCGCCCAGCATCCCGAGCGCCAGCACCGCCCCTGCCCGCCAGCCTTCCGGCGGCACGCCCCGCATCGCCGCGAAGTCATAGGCGCCCGCCGGCCCCGCCAGCAGGCCGCAGGCCGGCATCAGGCACCCGGCCGCCAGCGCAGCAAGGATGAGATGCCGGCGCGCCGCCATCCGCGCCTCCGCCTGCCCATGCTCCACCGCCACCAGCGCCCCGGCGGCCAACGCCGCCAGCCCGAGCCCCAGCAGCAACAGGAAGGCGTCCGCCGCCGTGAGAGACAGCGCCATCCCGGCCAGGAGCAGCGGGAAGGGTGGCAGGCTCCGTGCCGGCCCCGGCGGCGCCCCGAGGGCGAAGAGCGAGGTGCAGGCCCCAACCATCCCCAGCAGCAGCAGGAACCAGGCGGAAAGCCCATCCAGCGCCAAGCTCGCCGCCCCCCAGGGCGGCCCAAGGGGCAGCGCCAAGACCCCCTCCGGCAGCCCAGCGAGCAGGGAGAAGGCCGCCAGTACCGCGAATCCGGCCGAGACGCCCATGCAGCCGGCATGGACCAGGGCCCCGGCGCGAGGATCACGACCGATCGGTGCGGCAGCGGCAGCAAGCAGCAACAAAAGCCCGATGCCGCTGGCAAGTGCGGTCAGCACGGCAAGAAAGGACGGACAGGCACGCGCCGCAGGATAATCGCCCCCTCCCGGCGAGGCGAGCGGAATACGCCGGCGCCCTCCCAACCGCGAAACATCCGCTTAACATCGACGCGGGCCAGGATTATGGACCGCCATTGAGCCTGCGGGCGAAAGCCGTTCGGGCAGCGAATACTCCGGGAGGATCAATGAACCGTCGTCGTCTCCTGGCCGGCAGCGCGGCCGTCGGCACGGTGGCCCTTGCTGCCCCGGCCATCGCCCAGTCCGCACCGGAGATCCTCTGGCGCTGCGCCTCCAGCTTCCCCCGATCACTCGATACTATCTTCGGCGCTGGCGAGGTCGTCACCAAGCGCGTCGCGGCGCTGACCGGGGGCAAGTTCCAGATCCGTATCCACCAAGCCGGCGAACTGGTGCCCGGGCTGGAAGTGGCGAATGCGGTCCAGGGCGGCACCGTCGAATGTTGCCATACCGCCAGCTATTACTTCGTGGGCAAGGATCCGACCTTCGCCTTCGACGCCACCCTGCCCTTCGGCATGAATACCCGCCAGATCAATGCCTGGCTCTATGCCGGCGGCGGGCGGGAGGCGCTGCGCGACTTCTTCGCCAGTTACAATATCGTTTCCCTGCCCTGCGGCAGCACCGGGGCGCAGATGGGCGGCTGGTTCCGGCGGGAGATCAAGAGCGTCCAGGACCTGAATGGCCTGAAGATGCGGATCGCCGGCATCGCTGGCAACGTCATGCAGAAGCTCGGCGTGGTGCCGCAGCAGATCGCCGGCGGCGACATCTATCCCTCGCTTGAAAAGGGCACGATCGACGCCGCGGAATGGATCGGCCCCTATGACGACGAGAAGCTCGGCTTCCAGCGCGTCGCGCCCTTCTACTACTACCCTGGCTGGTGGGAAGGCGGGCTGAACCTCTCCTTCTACGTCAATCAGACGAAGTGGCAGGAGCTGCCGCAGCTCTACAAGGACGCGCTGGAGAGTGCCTGCCGCGACGCCACCATCGAAACCATAGCGAAATATGACGTGCTGAACCCGCAGGCCTTGCGGCGGCTGGTCGGCACCGGCACCCAGCTCCGCGCCTTCCCGCGGGAGGTGATGCAGGCCTGCTACAAGGCTACCTTCGAGCTGTATGACGAGATCGCTGCGAAGAACGCCAACTTCAAGAAAGTGTACGAGTCCTGGAAGGCCTTCCGGGATACCCAGTACCAGTGGTTCCGGGTGACCGAGAATACCTTCGACAACTTTGTCTACTACATGCAAGCCCAGGAGCAGCGCCGCTGAGGCGGCGTCGGCGGGTGGCCATGCTTGCGCTACGTGCCGCCGGACTCTAGGAGCCGCCCATGGCCCCCCTCCTCGCCTTCAGCCGCGTCGTGGACAAGGTGAACGCCGTCTTCGGCAAGATCGCCGACTGGACGGTGCTGCTCTCCTGCGCCATCAGCGCCGGCAATGCCTTCATCCGCTACGGCGTCTCCTATTCCTCCAATGCCTGGCTGGAGGTGCAGTGGTACCTCTTCGCCGCCACGGTGATGCTCGGCGCTTCCTACACCCTGTTCCGCAACGGGCATGTCCGGGTAGACTTGGTCTACGGCAACCTGCCGGAGCGGGCCCGGCTTTGGGTGGATGTCTTCGGCATCATCCTCTTCCTGCTGCCGGCCATGGCGCTGCTGACCTGGATGACCTGGCCCTTCTTCCTCGACAGCCTGATCCGGGAGGAAGGCTCCCCCAATGCCGGCGGCCTGCTGCGCTGGCCGGTGAAGATCCTGATGCCGCTGGGCTTCGGGTTGATCACCCTCCAGGGCCTGTCGGAACTGGTGAAGCGCATCGCCCTGCTGCGCGGCCAGAAGCCGGGCGTCGAGCTGGTGACCGAATACCACAGGCCGGAGCAGTGAACCCCTTGGCCCCGAAGGACTCCTCCCCCCCATGAATGTGGAGCTGATGCCGCCGCTGATGTTCGGCGGCCTTGTGGTGTTCCTGCTGATCGGCTTCCCGGTGGCCTTCTCCCTGGCCGCGACCGGGCTGTTCTTCGGTTTCCTCTCCATCGAGTTCGGCTTCTTCACCGAGGCCTATCTCGGCAACCTGCCGCTGCGGGTCTTCGGCATCCTGTCGAACGAGCTGCTGCTGGCGATCCCATTCTTCACCCTGATGGGCGCCATCCTGGAACGCTGCGGGTTGGCGGAGGATCTCCTGGAAGGCACCGGCCAGCTCTTCGGCAAGGTGCCGGGTGGCTTAGCCTTCGCGGTGATCCTGGTTGGCGCGATCCTCGGCGCCATTACCGGCACGGTAGCGGCCAGCGTCATCGCCATGGGGATGATTAGCCTGCCGGTGATGATGCGCTATGGCTACGACATGCGCATCGCCACCGGCGTCATCGCAGCCTCCGGCACCATCGCGCAGCTCATTCCGCCCTCCCTCGTGCTGATCGTCCTCGGCGACCAGCTCGGCAAGTCGGTGGGCGACATGTATGCGGGCGCCATCGGCCCCTCAATCCTGCAGGTGCTGCTATTCATGTGCTTCATCGCGACGGTCAGCATCTTCGCGCCGCATCGCGTCCCGCCCCTGCCGGAGGAAGCACGCACCCAGCGCGGTTGGCCGCTCTACTGGCGCGTGCTCAAGGGCATGGTGCCCTCCCTTGTTCTGATGTTCCTGGTGCTGGGCACCATCTTCCTCGGCCTTGCCACGCCGACCGAAGCGGGGGCGATGGGCGCCGTTGGTGCCCTGGTGCTGGCGATCATCAACCGGCGCTTCTCCTATGCGCTGCTGAAGCAGGCGATGGGAAATACGATGCGGATCACCTCCATGGTGATCTTCATCCTAATCGGTGCGACCGTGTTCAGCTTGGTCTTTCAGGGCGTGGATGGCAGCCTCTGGATCGAACATCTGCTTTCCCACCTGCCGGGCGGACCGACCGGCTTCCTGATCTTCGTCAACGTCTTCGTCTTCTTCCTGGCTTTCTTCCTCGATTTCTTCGAGATCGCCTTCATTGTCGTGCCGCTGCTGGCACCGGTCGCCGCAAAACTCGGCATCGATCTGGTCTGGTTCGGCGTTCTTCTCTGCGTGAATCTGCAGACCAGCTTCATGCACCCTCCCTTCGGCTTTGCCCTGTTCTACCTGCGCGGCGTGGCTCCGAAATCGGTGCTGACCAAGGACATTTATTTGGGCGCGATCCCCTGGGTGCTGCTGCAATTGACATTGGTGGTCATCGTGATCATCTGGCCGGAGACGGTGACCTACTGGCTGGACCGCGGCCCCAAGGTGGATCCGAACACGGTGCGGATCGAGGTGCCGATGCCCTATATCGAGGACGACGCGCCGCCGGTCTTCCGCTGACGGCGCCGCCATCCCCCGCCCCGCAAGATGCCGGGGCGGGGGAGGCCAGCCCTCACCCCCGCGGGTCTATTGGCGTCGGCATCGGGCAGGCGGCCTCGATCACCTCCGCTGCATCCAGCGCCAGATCTTCCCGCCAGCGGGGTGCGATCACCTGCACGCCCATGGGCAGGCCCTCGGCCAGCCCGGTCGGCACCGAGACGCTCGGCACGCCGAGCAACGGCGTCGCCAGCAGCACCTGCTGCGCCCGGTAGACCCGGTCGAATCCCTCTTGTCCCGAGGCATCGAGGCCCTGCGGGAAGGGCGGCTCGGCCGAGACGGGGCAGAGCACCAGCGGGCGCTCGGCCAGGAATGCGGCCCAGGCGCGCTGATGCGTGGTGCGCCGCGCAAGCGTCCGCAGCAGCCCCTCCATGTCCGCCGGCGGGGTGTGCTTGGTCATGAAGCCGAAGGTGGCCTGGGCGCCGGCATCGCCGTAGCGCTCGAAGCTCTCGCGCAGGAACAGCATGGCCTCGCCATGCGCCAGGGCGTCCCAGTCCCGTGCCGCCTCGGCGAAGCCCGGCGGATCGCATTCCTCCACCACATAGCCGGCCGCCTCCAGGATCCGTCCGGCCTGGCGCACCGCCTCCGCCACCGCCGGATGCACCCCGGTCCTGGCCGGATCGACCGAAAGCGCGACGCGGATCGGCCGTGCCACCGGCCTGCCCTCCAGCGGCGCCGGCGCCCACCAGGGGTCGCGGATGTCGCCCTCCGCCATCGCCGCCAGGGCCAGGCGCAGGTCGCGCACCCGCCGTGCCAGCGGCCCCTGGGTGGACATAAGCTGCGCGGTCACCGGCCGCTCCTGCGCCATGGTCGGGTTGAAGGCCGGCACCCGGCCGAAGGAGGGACGGATGCCCGCCACGCCGCAGGCATAGGCCGGATAGCGGATGGAGCCGCCGAGGTCGTTGCCATGCGCGATGGGCCCAATGCCCGCCGCCAGTGCCGCCGCGGCGCCGCCCGAGGATCCGCCCGGCGTATGCCCGGCGCTCCAGGGGTTCAGCGTGCGGCCGTGCAGCGCATTCTCGGTGAACCAGCGCATGGAGAGCGCCGGGGTGTTGGTGCGGCCGACAATCACCGCCCCGGCGCGGCGGAGATTGGCGACAACGGCGCTGTCCTCCGGCGCCATCAGGTCGCGGAGGGGGACGCAGCCATTGGTGGTGGGCAGGCCCTTCTGGTCCACATTGATCTTGGTCGTCACTGGCACGCCATGGAGCGGGCCCGGGGCCTCACCGCGCGCCAGCGCCGCATCGGCCGCATCGGCGGCAGCCAGGGCCTGCTCCTCCAGCACCTGCACGACCGCATTGATGGCGGGGTTCACCGCGGCGCAGCGCGCCAGCACGGCCTGCGTCGCCTCCCGTGCCGAGATGGCGCGCAGCCGGATGGCGCGGGCGAGATCCACGGCATCCCAGCGCCAGGGTTCGGGTGGCAGGTTCTGCATGGCCGTCTCCTTCGGTGATGGCGCAGACTAGGCCGGATCGCCGCCGCCGTGGCAGCCCCCTTCCCGCAACTTCGATTCACAGGCCGCGTTGCGGGAGCCATCGGCCGCAGGGGAGGCCTGGCTCCTCCCACTTCCGGCGCTACGGCCAGTAGGGCGGATGGACCCGGATGTCGCAGGCAGGCGCGGATTCCCCCCATCTCGATACCAGGCAGCGGAAGCAGGCCGCGGAGCGCACGCCGCCGGGGCCGCTCGTCATCCACGAGATCGTGCGGGAACAGGGCAAGATCGAGCTGGAGCGCCCCTTCAGCGGCCTTGCCTGGTCCGGCCTCGCCGCCGGTCTGTCGATCGGCTTCTCCTTCCTCGCCCAGGCCTACCTGCATGCCGGACTCCCGGACGCGCCATGGCGCCGGCTGGTCACGGGGTTCGGCTACAGCGTGGGCTTCCTGATCGTCATCCTCGGCCGGCAGCAGCTTTTCACCGAGACGACGCTGACCGCGCTGATCCCGACGCTGACCCGGCCAAGCCTGGCCAATCTCCTGGGCACGCTGCGCGTCTGGGCGATCGTGCTGGCCACCAACCTGATCGGCACGCTGGTCTTCGCCGCCATCGCGGCCCGGCCCGGCGTGTTCCAGCCGGAGGCCCTCGCCGCCATGGAGGAGCTTTCGGCGCATCTGCTGGCGCAGCCCTTCTGGCAGGTGGTGATCACGGGGGGCTCCGCCGGCTGGCTGATCGGGCTGATGGTCTGGCTGCTGCCGGCTTCGGGTGCAGCGCGGCCGCTCATCATCATCCTGCTGACCTATGTGATCGCGCTCTGCCAGTTTCCGCACATCATCGCCGGCTCGGCAGAGGCCGCCTTCGGCGTCTTCGCCGGCCATGCCTCGGTGGGCGACTACCTGTTCCGCTTCCTGCTGCCGGTGCTGATCGGCAATGCCTTCGGCGGCACCGCCCTGGCGGCGCTGCTGAGCCACGCACAGGTGGCGGAGGAGTTGAAGGAGACCGGCCCCGAGGAGCAGGACCGGCCCGCATCCGGGGCCGGGCGGCGCTGACGCCCACCGGCCCGCCGGAACTCAGCCCGGCGGCCCGCCCCGCCTCCAGGTCAGCACCAGCACGTCGCGGCAGGAAGGCAGCGCGGGATCAGCCGGCTGCACCGGGGTGACGCCGTGCTTCACCCGCACATCGTCCACGAAGGCGGTGTCGAGCCGGTCCAGCAGCGTGAAGCGTGCCAGCTCCCGCCCGTCATCATCGGCGATGAGGGTCTCGCCGCCCAGCAGGTTGGTGCGGGCGATCATGCTGATCAGCACATAGTCCACGCCGTCATGATGCACGCCCTCCGGCGTCGGGAAGCCGGGGGCGCCGGCAGCGGCCTCGATGCGGAACTGGTGCATCTCCACATACCAGTCCTGGCCCGGCGTCAGCGCATCCGCAACGCCGCGGCCGAGATCGAGCAGCGCCTGAAGCGGCGTGCTTTCCGCCACCGCGTCCTCCACCGGGCCGAACCAGCGGTTCACGCCGCCATTCAGCCGGTTGTGCACCACCGATTGGAAATGCGGGCGGTGCGGGCCGCGGACATGTCCGGGCACCCCCCAGCGCGCCGTGAAATTGGCATGGCGGCGGCGGCGGTAGCGGCCGCCATCGGCCATGAACCGATCGGTCTCCAGCCGGTTCCAGCTCGCCGCGAAGGCATCCAGCGCCGCGGGCTCGCCGCCGACGCTGAGCCGCGCGGCCAGGTCGCCACCGCGCAGCAGCGCGAAGCCCTGCTTCGCCACCGCCTCCCGCAACGGATCCGCGGGCGGGATTTCCAGTACCACGCTCATGATGATGCGTCGCCGATCGCCGGCGCCTCCTCGATTCGTCCCGCCAGCACCTCGGCCACGTGCCGCACCTTCACGGGCACCCCTTCCCGCTTCAGCCGGCCGGCCATGTTCAGCAGGCAGCCCATGTCGCCGGCCAGCAGCGTGTCCGCCCCGGTGGCGGCGATGTCGCGCACCTTGTCGGCCACCATGCGGGTCGAGATCTCCGGGTATTTCACGCAGAAGGTGCCGCCGAAGCCGCAGCACACCTCCGGATCCCTCATCTCCTTCAGGCTCAGCCCCTGCACGGTGGAGAGCAGCTTCCGCGGCTGCTTCTTCACGCCCAATTCCCGCAGGCCGGAGCAGCTGTCGTGATAGGTGGCGACACCCTCATAGCGCGCCGCGACCCGCTCCATGCCCATCACATCGGTCAGGAAGGAGACCAGTTCGTAGGTTTTCGCCGCCAGCGCATCGGCCCTGGCGCGCAGTTGCGGGTCATCGTCGAACAGGCCGGGGTAGTGCTTGGCGATCATCCCGCCGCAGGAGCCGCTGGGGACGACGACATATTCATAAGGCAGGAATTCGCGGATCACCGCCTCGGCCAGGTCGCGCGCCGTGGCGCGGTCGCCGCTGTTGTAGGCGGG
>CALGVL010000248.1 GCA_937930165.1 uncultured Acetobacteraceae bacterium | reverse complement strand
CCGCTCAAGGCCGGGATCGCCAGCGACCCGCCGGGCAGCCTGCCGCAGATCGAATACCTGGACCACCACCAGACCGCGCCGCGCATGGCGGAATACATGGGGGTGCCGGTGGAGGCGCTGCCCGAGGGCGAGTATGCGGCGGTGGAGCGGGTGCAGATCAGCACCCATAACGGCACGCATCTGGATGCGCCCTACCACTACTTCTCCCGCATGAACGAGCGGCTGAAGCCGGGGGGAGAGCCCTCCTGGCGGATCGACGAGATACCGCTGGAATGGTGCTACCAGCCCGGGGTGAAGCTCGACTTCCGGCATTTCGAGGACGGCTATGTGGTGCAGCCCGCCGATGTGGAGGCGGAGCTGAAGCGCATCGGCCATGAGCTGAAGCCGCTGGAGATCGTGGTGGTGAATACCCGCGCCGGCAGCCGCTATGGCGAGGACGACTATGTCGATTCCGGCTGCGGCATGGGCAAGGCGGCAACCCTCTGGCTGCTGGAGCGCGGCATTCGCGTGGTCGGCACCGATGGCTGGTCCTGGGACGCCCCCTTCAGCTTCACGAAACGGCGCATCGCCGAGGGTGGCTCGCCCGAGCTGATCTGGGAGGGCCACCGCGCCGGGCGGGAGATCGGCTATTGCCACCTGGAGAAGCTGCACAACCTGGAGCTGCTGCCGCCTGATGGCTTCCAGGTGGTCTGCTTCCCGGTGAAGGTGCATCGCGGCTCCGCCGGCTGGACCCGCGCCGTGGCGATCATCGACGAATAGCCGCGCCCCTGCCGCGGAGAGGAGGCTCGGCCGGGAGCGCCATGCCCCATCGGTCCTGGCCCTGCCATGGGCGGGACGGTGCTAGGCTCGGCCCAGGAGGTGGACCATGCCGAAGGCCCTGATCATCGGTGCGGGGGAGGGGCTCTCGGCCTCCCTCGCGCGGCTGCTGGCGCGGGAGGGCTATGCCGTGGCCCTGGCCGCCCGCGATACCGCGAAGCTCGCCGGCCTCTGCGCCGGGACGGGCGCCGTCGCCCATGCCTGCGACGCCACGGATGCGGCGCAGGTGGCGGCGCTGTTCGAGAGGGCAGGGGATGCGGAGGTGGTGGTCTACAACCCGAGCTACCGGGTGCGCGGGCCGGTCACCGATCTCGACCCTGCGGAGGTCCAGCGCAGCCTGCAGGTCACTGCCTTCGGCGCCTTCCTCACGGCACAGCAGGCGGCGCGGCGGATGCTGAAGGCGGGGCACGGCACGATCCTGCTGACCGGGGCCAGCGCCGGCGTGAAGGGCTATCCGCAGAGCGCGCCCTTCGCCATGGGTAAATTCGCCCTGCGTGGCTTGGCGCAGTCCCTGGCGCGCGAACTGCATCCGCAGGGCGTGCATGTGGCGCATGTGGTGATCGATGGCGGCATCCGCTCCGCACGGCGGCCGGATGCGGGAAGGGATTCGCTGCTCGACCCCGATGCGATCGCGGAGACCTATCTGCACCTGATCCGCCAGCCGCGCAGCGCCTGGGCCTGGGAGATCGAGCTGCGGCCCTGGGTGGAGAAATTCTGAGGGGTGCCGCCCTCAGGCAGGGGCGGCACCGGCCGGACCTCAGCGCAGCGGCAGGGCGTACATCAGCCCGCCGCGGGTCCAGAGGTCGTTCAGCCCGCGCTCAAGGCCGATGGGTGAACCCTTGCCGAGGTTCCGGTCGAAGACCTCCCCGTAATTCCCCACCTGCTTGATGATGTTGTAGGCCCAGGCCTCGTCGAGCCCGAGTGCCTTGCCGAAGCCCGGGGTGACGCCGAGCATGCGCTGGATGTTCGGGTCCTGGCTGCCGCGCATCTCATCCACATTGGCGCGGGTGATGCCAAGCTCCTCCGCCTCGATCATGGCGCGCAGCACCCAGCTCACCACGTCCAGCCACTGGTCGTCGCCATGGCGCACCATGGGGCCGAGCGGCTCCTTGCTCACACGCTCCGGCAGGATGACATGCGCCTCCGGGTCGCGGATGGCGGAGACGCGGAGCGCGGCAAGCTGCGACGCATCGGTGGTCATGGCATCGCAGCGGCCGGCTTGGTAGGCGGCGGTCATCTCGTCCATCGAGGAGAGCACGATGGGTTCGATGCGGATCCTCTCCCGCCGAGCGAAGTCCGCCAGGTTCAGCTCGGTGGTCGAGCCGGGCAGGACGCAGACCGTGGCGCCGTCGAGCTGCTTGGCACTGGCGATGTTGGCCCGCTTCGGCACCATGAAGCCCTGGCCGTCATAGAAGCTGACCCCGGCCATGTTGAAGCCGAGCGAGGTGTCGCGCATCAGCGTCTGGGTCACGTTGCGCGCCAGTACATCCACCTCGCCGGACTGCAGGACGACGAAGCGGGTCTGGTAGGTGGTGGGGATGAAGCGGACCTTGCTCGCGTCACCGAAGACGGCGGCGGCGATGGCGCGGCAGAAATCCGCATCCAGCCCCTGATAGGTGCCGCGGGCGTCGGGGGCGGAGAAGCCGGCAACGCCGGTATTCACGCCGCAGATCACGTGCCCGCGAGACCTGACAGTGTCGAAGGTCTGCCCGGCCTTGGCAAGGCCAGGAGCCAGGGCGAGGAACCCTGCAATCATTGGTAGAAAGAATCGAAGCACCGGACGCCTCCTGCGTGAAAACTTGATAATACTAAGACTTACGAGAATTCCACGCCAATCGGGAAATGATTTCCGGCTTGCCTGCCTGGCATGTAAATAGTATGTGTTTAGCCACATCACGTTCCGCGGAGCAGGCCGGATGCGCCAAGCGAACCAGGCCGTCGACACCGACGGCGAAACCACCGATCACGAAGCGATCCGTCTCATGCTCTCCTATGTGGAAGCGGAGTGCCTGCGCATTGGGGCCATGGAGGCAGCAAGGCATGCCGCGCTCGCCGCCTCCCTGATGCCGGAGGGGCTGACCGTCAAGCCGGCGCGGGCCCGGGGCCTGCGGTTGCACTGAGGGTCAGGGCGGCGGCGCAATGGGCTGGCGCCGCGCCTGCTATCGGTGTAAGGGGCCGCGCCCCTGCCAGGATGGTTGCCCTCATGGACATGCCGATCGCCGCCGTTCTCTGGCCCGAGGAAGCCGGGCGCGACATTGCCTCGCTGTTACGGTTGCTGGAGCGGCTGGAGGAGGCCTGCCTCGATCTCGGGGCAGATGACGCGGCGGCGCATCTGGCGGAGGCCGCGGCGGCGCTGCTGCGCACCGGGGCGCTGCGCCGGCAGGCGGCCTGACCTCTCCTCTGGCGCCGGTACCGCCTTCAGGGCGGAGGGCATCGGCCGAAATCGACGGGCGGCATGCGCCCGCCATCCGCGGCCGGGACGGTGGGCAGCCGTCCGGCTCTCATCGCCTGTCGAACAGTTCCTGATCGAAATGGGCGGCGAGGAAGCCACCTGCGGTCGCAGGAGGTATAGGCTCCATTCGCCCAGCGTGGCCGCGGTGCCGGGCAGACCGCGGAACAGATTGACACCACGGCTGATTGGGCCCTTGTCGGCGGCCATTTTAGGCCAGCCCTGGCGCGCCATCCAGTGCGGCAGGATTTCCAGTCACCAGTGAGCGACCGCGAACACGGATCCCGTGATCCCGAACCACTTGTGCTGGCGGTAGAATTTGTCGAGGCGCGCCGAGCGCGTCCTCGATCTGCACCGGACGCGCGGCCAGGATCACTCTGGCGGACATCAAGCCGATGGCCAGGATTCCGGTGCCGTAGATGAGCGTGTTCCGGGCAGGCCAGACACCGGCCGTGAGGGCCCCCGCCGGCAGGCTGAGCAGCCAGGGCCCGGCGAGAAGGACGAGCAGTGCAGAAAGGTGACCCTCAGCCTGCCGAGCTGCCCCGTGCCATCAGGGGCAGAACGAGGTGAGGCGTGGTCCCGCACCCAGCCTTCGTGCAGGAAGGCGCGGCCTGGGGGATGCCTCCCATATCCGGGCCGTTCCCGGCCCGTGACGCGGCTTCAGCCGCGTCGCAATTGGAACAGCGCCTGCTCGCCGAACAGGTTGGCGAGGGACACGGAGCGCTTCCAGGGGGCCTTCAGCCCGCGCTCGTCCACCGCCAGCCATTGCTCCACCACATAGCCGTCCAGCGCGCAGAGATCGAAGAAGTCGCGGATGGTGCAGGGGTGGATGTTCGGCGTCTCGTGCCAGGGGCGGTGCCAGGTTTCGGTCATCGGCATCCGTCCGGTCCAGAGCAACTGCCAGCGCACCAGCCAATGGCCGAAATTCGGGAAGCTGACGATGGCGTGCCGGCCGATGCGCAGCATCTGCCGCAGCACCTCCCGCGGGCGCTCCACCGCCTGCAGGGTGCGGGAGAGCACGACATAGTCGAAGGCGCCGTCCGGGTAGAAGGCCAGGTCATGGTCGGCATCACCATGGATCACCGCCAGACCCTGGGCGACGGCCTGGGTGGCGGCGGCCATGTCGATCTCGATGCCACGGGCATCGGCGCCCTTCTCGGCGGTGAGATGCGCCAGCAGCGCCCCATCGCCGCAGCCGATATCCAGCACCTTGGCGCCGGCCGGAATCATCTCCGCGATCAGGCGGAGGTCCAGCCGCATGTTCTTGGCGACGTAGCGGATGCTGTCGGGGGTGCGGGCGTCCATCCCCTCACACCCCCACCCGGTCGGCGCAGCCGGCGAGGAAGCCGCCCAGCGCGCGGTGGAAATCGGGCTCGTCCAGCAGGAAGGCGTCATGGCCCTTATCGGAGGCGATCTCGACGAAGGACACATTCGCCGCCGCGGCGTTCAGGGCGCGGACGATGGCACGGCTCTCCTCGGTCGGGAACAGCCAGTCGCTGCTGAAGGAGGCGACGAAGAAGCGCGTCGCCGTGCCGCGGAAGGCGCTGGCGAGGTCGCCGCCATGCTCGGCCGCCAGGTCGAAATAATCCATGGCGCGGGTGATGGTCAGATAGCTGTTCGCATCGAAGCGCCGGACGAAGGTGCTGCCCTGGTGGCGGAGATAGCTCTCCACCTCGAACACGTCCTCCAGGAAGGTCACGGCGCTGGCACCACGCAGGCGGCGGCCGAATTTCCGGGTCAGCGCCTTCTCGGACAGATAGGTGATGTGCGCCACCATGCGCGCCACCGAGAGGCCCCGGGCCGGCACCCGCCCATCCTCCCAGTAGCGGCCGCCCTTCCAGTCCGGATCGGCATGGATGGCGGCGCGGCCGACCTCGTGGAAGGCGATGTTCTGGGCGCTGTGATAGGCGGCGGTGGCGATGGGGGCGGCGCCGAAGACCGTCTCCGGGAAGGTCGCGGCCCATTCCAGCACCTGCATCCCGCCCATGGAGCCGCCGACCACGCCGAGCAGGCGCCGGATCCCCAGATGCTCGACCAGCTTCTTTTGGGCGCGGACCATGTCGCGAATGGTGATGTTCGGGAAATCCGTGCCCCAGGGGCGGCCGAGGCCACGGCCCTCGGCATCCGTCATCTCCTCCCGCGGGCCGGTGCTGCCCATGCAGCCGCCCAGGACATTGGCGCAGATGACGAAGAAGCGGTCGGTGTCGATCGGCTTGCCGGGGCCGACGATGCTCTCCCACCAGCCGGGGCGGCCGGTCAGCGGGTGCCGTTCCGCAACATACTGGTCCCCGGTGAGGGCATGGCAGACCAGCACGGCATTGCTGCGGGCCGCGTTCAGGGTGCCATAGGTGCGGTAGGCCACGGCGAGCGGCCGGATGACCATGCCGCAATCCAGCGCCAGCCCCTCCGGGAAGAGGGCGCGCTGATGGTCCACCTGTGGGAAGGGGGCGATGGGTGCGGGCATGTGGGGTGCGGTTTCCAAGCGGGCAGGAATAAGCGCCTGCGGCCCCGGCATCAACGGCCACGGCATCCGCCCGGGGAGGCTGGTGGCGCAGAGCCCTGCTTGGCGGCCGGCCCGGCGGCGTCTATTGCTGCGGCGAAAGACGTCCCGGACATGAACCCAGCCTCAGACACCGATAACGCGCCCGTCCTGGCCCCGGCCGGGGCCGCCGGGCCGGAGAACCCGCTCGCGGCCCTGCGCGGCGAGATCGATGCGATCGACGACGCGCTGCACGACTTGCTGATGCGGCGGGCGGATGTGGTGGCACGGCTGGCGGCCAGCCGGGTCAAGGCCAGCGCCTCGCCGCTGCGGCCGGGGCGGGAGGCGCAGATCCTCCGCCGCCTGCTGGCCCGCCATGCCGGGCCACTGCCGGAACAGGCCCTGGTGCGGCTGTGGCGGGAGATCCTCTCCATCAGCAGCGCCATGCAAGGGCCCTTTTCCGTCGCGGTCTTCACCCAGGGGCCGGACCAGGCGCGGCTGGCGCGGCAGCATTTCGGGTCCCTGACCCCGGTGCGCAGCCACCCGACCCCGGCCCGCGCCCTGGCGGCGGTGGCCGCTGGGGAGGCGCAGGTAGCCGTCCTGCCCCTGCCGCAGGAGGCCGAGCCAGCCGAGGCCGCCTGGTGGACCAGCCTGGACAGCCCACGGCTGCAGGTGGTTGCCCGCCTGCCCTTCTGGTCCCGGGGCGCTGAGCCGATGCCGGAGGCGCTGGTGGTCGCGGCCGGCGCCCCGGACCCGAGTGGCGCCGACCGCGCCCTGCTGCGCCTTGAGATGCGAAGCGAACTGGGCATGGGCGGTGGCCGCTCCCGCCTCCTGGCGGATCTCACCGCGGCCGGGCTGCCGCCGCGCCAGATGCTGCTGCGCCGGGAGGAGGGCGTGCTGCTGGCGCTGGCGGAGCTGGACGGCGTGGTGGCACCGGAGGATCCGCGCCTGAAGACCCTTCCCGTGGACCGTGCCCTGCCGCTGGGCTTCTACGCCGTGCCGCAGCGAGGAGAGTAAGCCTGATGTCGCAACCGAAGATCCTCCCCCGGCCGAGCATCCTCTCGATCGAGCCCTATGTCGGCGGCGAGTCGAAGATTCCGGGCGTGAACCGGATCGTGAAGCTCTCTTCCAACGAAGGCGCCTTCGGCGTGCCGCCGGGGGCGCAGGCGGCCTACATCGCGGCGGCGCAGGAGTTGCACCGCTACCCGGACGGCCATGCGACGGCGCTGCGGGAGGCGATCGGCCGCCGCTTCGGGGTGGATCCGGCGCGGGTGGTCTGCGGCAACGGCTCCGACGAGCTGATCCAGCACCTGATCCTGGCCTTTGGCGGCGAGGGGACGGAGCTGGTGATGAGCGCGCATGGCTTCGTCATGTACGACATCTCCGGCCGCTATGCCGGCTGCCGCGTCATCAAGGTGCCGGAGAGGAACCTGACCGCGGATGTGGATGCCATGCTGGCCGCGGTCGGGCCACGGACCCGGCTGGTCTTCCTGGCCAATCCGAACAACCCGACCGGGAGCTGCCTGCCGGCGGCCGAGGTCGCGCGGCTGCGCGAGGGCCTGCCGGCAGAGGTTCTGCTGGTGCTGGACTCGGCCTATGCGGAATACGTGACGCGGCCGGACTACGATCCGGGCATCGCGCTGGTGGAGGCGGGCACCAATACGGTGATGACCCGCACCTTCAGCAAGATCTTCGGCCTGGGCGGCGTTCGGCTGGGTTGGGCCTATGCGCCGGCGCATGTCGTGGACATCCTGAACCGCGTACGCGGGCCCTTCAACGTGAATGCCCCGGCCATGGCCGCCGGCATCGCTGCCCTGGCGGAGCCGGGCTGGGTGGAGAAGTCGGTCGCGCACAACACCGAATGGCGCGCGGCGCTGAGCGAGGCGCTGCGCGGCATCGGCATCACCGTGCATCCGAGCGAGGGCAATTTCATCCTGGCCGATTTCGCCACGGCGGAGCGCGCCAAGGCGGCGGATGCGGCATTGCGCGCGGGGGGGGTGATCGTGCGTGCCATGGGCGCCTACAGCCTGCCGCACTGCCTGCGCATCACCATCGGCACCGCCGAGGAATGCCGCATGGTCCAGGACGCACTGACCGAATTCATGCGTGGCACGGCGAATGGCTGAGCCACTCTTTGAACGGCTTTGCCTGATCGGCGCTGGGCTGATCGGCGGCTCCATCGCGCGCGTCGCGCAGGCGCGCGGCGACATCGCCCGGACCGTGGTGGCGCAGACCCGCCGGCCGGAGACCCTGCAGCGCGTGCGGGAACTCGGCTTCGCCGATGTCGTGGAGGCGGATCCGGCGCGCGCGGTACAGGGGGCGGATTGCGTCATCCTCTGCATCCCCGTGGGGGCGTATTCAGGGGTGATGCGGCAGATCGCGCCGCATCTGGCGCCGGGCTGCATCCTGTCCGATGTCGGCTCCACCAAGGGCAGCGTGATCCGGGACCTGACGCCGCTGCTGCCGCCGGGCGCGCATCTGGTGCCGGCGCATCCCATGGCGGGGACGGAGCATTCCGGGCCGGATGCCGGCTTCGCCACCCTGTTCCAGGGCCGCTACTGCATCCTGACGCCGCTGCCGGGCTCGGACCCGGCGGCGGTGGAGAAGATTGCCGAGCTCTGGCGTCGCTGCGGCAGCATGGTGGAAACCATGGATGCGGCGACGCATGACAAGGTGGTGGCCATCGTCTCCCACCTGCCGCATCTGATCGCCTTCACCATCTGCGGCACCGCCGACGACCTGGCGGAGGAGACGCGGGAGGCGGTGCTGAAATACGCCGCCTCCGGCTTCCGGGACTTCACCCGCATCGCGGCCAGCGATGTGGATATGTGGCGCGACGTCTTCCTGAACAACCGGGAGGCGCTGCTGGAAATGCTGGCCCGCTTCACCGAGGACGCCCAGGCCTTCGGCCGCGCCGTGCGCTGGGGCCAGGCGGAGTTCATCGAGGACCGCATCCGGCGGGGACGGAAGATCCGCAGGGGGCTGATCGAGCGGCACCAGGCATGAGGACGGGCTGCGCCGGCCGCTACGGCGCAGCCTCCTCCTCTGGCATGCCGTTGGACTCGACCCGGCCGCGCCGTTGCAGCCAGAGGGCCACCGCCCAGCAGAGCATTGCCCAGGCGGCACCGAGGCACCAGCCGGCGAGGACATCCGTGGGCCAGTGGACGCCGAGATAGATCCGGCTGGTCCCGACCAGCAGCGTCAGCAGCACCGCGATGGCAACGATATAAGCCCGCAGCCGCCGCCGCGGCTGGATGCGGGCGAGGAGGGTGCCGAGCGTCAGGTAGGTGACGGCCGAGAGCATCG
>CALGVL010000247.1 GCA_937930165.1 uncultured Acetobacteraceae bacterium | reverse complement strand
GAGGCGTGGAAATACACGGATCTGCGCGCCGTCGCCGATGCCGGCTTCGACGAGCCGCTGACCATCCTGGATGACGGCCTGGCGCTGCCGCCGGCGCATGGCGCGGCGCGCGCCGTCCTCGTGGACGGGCGGTTCCGCCCCGACCTGTCCAGCCTGGCGGATGCCGGCTTCACCGTGGAAGGGCTGGCCCCGGCGCTGCCCGCGCAGGAGGGCCGGCTCGGCGCTCTGGCACGGCCGGAGCAGGAGCCGCTGACCGCGCTCAACACCATGCTGTTCGAGGACGGGCTGGTCATCACGGTGCCGGCCGGCCTTGCCGGCGGCCTGCTGGACATCCTCTCCCTCGCCACCGAGAGCGAGCGCCCGGCTGCCTTCCACCCACGCCACCTGATCCGGCTGGAAAAGGGCGCAAGCCTGACCTTGATCGAAAGCGCCACTGGCCCGGCCGAGGCGCGCTATCTGCACAACCCGGTCTTCGAGATCGAGGTGGAGGAGGGCGCCACCCTGGTCCATGCCCGGCTGCAGCAGGAAGGGCGGCACGCCTTCCAGCTTTCCACGGTCTATGCCAGGGTCGCCGCCGGCGGCACCTATGACAATTTCACCCTGAATGCCGGCGGCCGGCTGGTGCGGAACGAGATCCACGTCACGCTGGCCGGTCCCAAGGCTGCCTGCCACATGAATGGCGCGCAGCTTCTGGGGCAGGGGCAGCATGCCGACACCACCACCTTCCTCGAGCATGCGGCCCCGGATTGCGCCAGCCGGCAGACCTACAAGACCGTGCTGGCCGGCAAGTCGCGCGGCGTGTTCCAGGGCAAGATCCTGGTCCGCCGGGCGGCGCAGCGCACTGATGGCTACCAGATGAACCAGGCGCTGCTGCTGAGCCCGGATGCCGAGATGGACAGCAAGCCGCAGCTCGAAATCTACGCCGACGACGTGAAGTGCAGCCATGGCGCCACGGTGGGCGAGCTGGATGCCGAGCAGCTCTTCTACCTCCGCACCCGCGGCATTCCGGAGGTGCAGGCCCGCTCCATGCTGGTGGAAGCCTTCCTGACCGAGGCGGTGGAGGGCATCACCGATCCCATCGCGCGCGGCATCCTGGAGACGGCCATCGCAGGCTGCTGGGAAGGCCAGACGGAGAAGGCGGCATGATGGACGGACCGATCCTTGCCGTGGGTTTCGACGTGGAGCGCATCCGGCAGGATTTCCCGATCCTGTCGCAGACAGTGCGCGGGAAGCCGCTGGTCTTCCTGGACAGCGGCGCCTCCGCCCAGAAGCCGCGGCAGGTGATCGAGGCGATGGTGCGCTGCATGGAGACGGCCTATGCCAATGTCCATCGCGGCGCCTACCATTTGAGCGAGCAGGCGACCGAAGCCTATGAGGAAGCGCGCCGCGCCACGGCCCGCTTCCTGAACGCTGCAGATCCGCGCGAGATCGTCTTCACTCGCAACAGCACCGAGGCGATCAACCTTGTCGCCCACAGCTTCGGCCGCGGCGTCCTGCAGCCCGGCCAGGCGGTGGTGATCAGCGAGATGGAGCACCACGCCAATCTGGTGCCCTGGCAGATGCTGCGCGATGACGGTCGGGGCATCGAGCTGCGTGTCTGCCGCGTGACCGATGCCGGGGAGCTGGACCTGGAGGATCTCGCCGCGAAGCTCGCGGATGGCAGGGTCGGGCTGGTCGCGATCACGCATATGTCCAACGTTCTGGGCACCGTGACGCCGGCGGAGCGCATCGCCGCCATGGCACATGCGGCCGGGGCGAAGGTGCTGTTCGACGGCAGCCAGGCGGCGGTGCACCGGCGGGTGGACGTGCAGGCGATCGACGCCGATTTCTACGTCTTTACGGGCCATAAGCTCTACGGCCCGACGGGCATCGGCGTGCTCTGGGCGCGGCTGGAGCTGCTGGAGCGCATGCCTCCCTTCCTGGGCGGCGGCGACATGATCTCCATGGTCACGCTGGAGCGCAGCGAATGGGCGCCGCCCCCGGCGAAATTCGAGGCCGGCACGCCGCCGATCATCGAGGCCGTGGGCCTGCACGCCGCAATCGACTATGTCACCGCCATCGGCATGCCGGAGATCGAGGCGCATGAGCGCCGCCTGGTGGACCATGCCATGCGGCGCCTCTCCGACATCGACGGCCTGAGCCTGCTTGGCCGGGCGCAGGACCGGGGCGGCGTGTTCAGCTTCACGCTGGACAATGCGCATCCGCACGACCTCTCCACCCTGCTGGACCGCGCTGGCATCGCGGTGCGCGCCGGCCGCCACTGCGCGGAGCCGCTGCACACGCGCTTCGGCCTGGAAGGCGGCACCTGCCGCGCCAGCTTCGGCCTGTACACGACCGAGCAGGAGGTGGACTATCTCGCGGACGCCCTCACCAAGGCGCGGGAGTTCTTTGGCTGATGTTCGACGACCTGCGCGACCTCTATCAGGAAGTGATCCTGGACCACGGCCGCAAGCCGCGGAATTTCCGGCGGCTGGAAGATGCGGACCGCAGCGCGCGGGGCGACAACCCGATGTGCGGCGACCGGATGGAGCTGTTCCTGAAGCTCTCCCCGGATGGCCACATCGCCGATGCCGCCTTCCAGGGCCGTGGCTGCGCCATCTCCATGGCCAGCGCTTCGCTGATGACGGAGACAGTGAAGGGCAAGACGGCGGCGGAGGCCGAGGAACTCGGCGCCAAATTCCGCGAATTGGCCATGACCGGCACTTGCCCGGACTGTGGCGCCTCGCTGGCTGAGGAGATGGAGCGGCTGCAACCCCTCTCCGGCGTGCACGAATTCCCGAGCCGCGTGAAATGCGCGACCCTCGCCTGGCATACGCTGCATGCCGCGCTGGAGGGCACGAAGGAGGCGAGCAGTGAGTGAGGACAGCATGACGACCATGCCGCCGCCTGCCGCACCCGCCACCCACGGCACCTGGACTCCGGAGGGCGAGAGCCCGCCCGCGCCGCAGAAGGTGAGCGAGGATGCGGTCATCTCCGTCCTCAAGACCGTGTTCGATCCCGAGATCCCGGTGGACATCTACGAACTCGGCCTCATCTATGCGATCGAGATCGGGGATGATGGCAAGGTGAAGGTGGAGATGACGCTGACCGCACCATCCTGCCCCTCGGCGCAGGAATTGCCGGTGCAGGTGGAGGAATCCCTGCGCCTGGTCCCGGGCGTCACCGATGTACAGGTGGAGGTGGTCTGGGACCCGCCCTGGGACATGAGCCGCATGAGCGAGGATGCACGCCTCGCCCTGAACATGTTCTGACGAAAGGGGGATCGAGCGATGGGCACGACCACCCAGACTCCGGCCCGCCCGAAGCGGGCCCTGCCGCCGCTGATGCAACTGACCGACGCCGCGGCCGAGCGCCTGCGCCAGCTCTATGAGAAGGGCGGCCAGGGCAAGCTGCTGCGCATCGGGGTGAAGACCAAGGGCTGCTCCGGCCTCTCCTACGACCTGAGCTGGGTGGAGGCGCCGGAGCCGACCGACGAGAAGGTCACGGACAAGGACGTGACCGTGCTGGTGGACCGCAAGGCCAGCCTGTTCCTGATCGGCACCGTCATGGACTACGAGGTGAAGTCCATGTCCGCCGGCTTCACCTTCACCAATCCCAATGAGAAGGGCCGCTGCGGCTGCGGCGAGAGCTTCCACGTCTGAGTTCTCCCGGAAGCCCGCCGGTGCCCGGCTGCCCCGCTCGGGCGCGGCGGCCGGCTGCACAAGGGCGCCGCAGGGCCGGATCGCGGAGAACGCGTCGCGCAGCGTGGCGCTGGAGCGGAGGGGAGGCAACCCGGCCGGCCATGGGGCGTCAGGCGCCTGTCCGCCAGGCAGGAGGCAAATCCGTGAAGATCGCCATTTTCGAGACCGAGCCCTGGGAGCAGGAAGCCTTTCTCCGCCTCGCGCCGGCGCATGAGGTGGCCTGCCACCAGGAACGCCTGGAGGCGGCAACCGCGCCCCGCGCAGGGGATGCGGATGTCGTCAGCGTCTTCGTCCATTCCGATCTCGGCGCCACTGTGCTCGACCAGTTGCCGCGGCTCCGCCTGATCGCCACCCGGTCCACGGGCTTTGACCATATCGATCTCGGCCGCTGCGCCGCGCGCGGGATCGCGGTGGCCAATGTGCCCGATTACGGCGACCACAGCGTCGCCGAACATGCTTTCGCCCTGCTGCTGGCCGTCATCCGCCGGATCCTGCCCGCGGCCGAGCGGACGCGGCGCGGCGATTTCTCCCAGACGGGCCTGCGCGGCTTCGAATTGCACGGCCGCACCCTGGGCGTGGTCGGCACCGGGCGCATCGGCCGCCGCGCCGTTGCCATCGGCCGGGGCTTCGGCATGCGCGTGCTGGCCTTCGACGCCAGGCCTGATCCGGCGGCGGCGGCGGCGCTGGGCTTCAGCTATGTCCCGCTGGACACCCTGCTGGCCGAGGCCGATGCGGTCACGCTGCACGTTCCTGGCGGGCCCGGCACCCACCATCTGATCTCGGATGCCGAACTGGCCCGCATGAAGCCCGGCGCGGTGCTGGTGAACACCGCGCGCGGCAGCGTGGTGGACGCCGCGGCGCTGGTGCGCGCGCTGGATGCCGGCCGCCTGGCCGGGGCCGGGCTGGACGTGCTGCCGGAGGAGCCCCTGGTCCGCGACGAGGCGCAGATCTTCCACGACCAGGCGGTACTGGACAGCGAGCGGCTGCGCGGGCTCCTTGCCGGCCACGCCCTGTTGCGATTCCCTAACGTGGTCGTGACCCCGCATGTCGCCTACAATACGGAGGAGGCGTCGCACCGCATCCTCGCCACAACCCTCGAGAATATCGAGGCCTTCGCGCAGGGGGCGCCGCGGAACCTGGTGCCGCTTGTCCCCGCGCTCCCCACGGGTAGTTGAGGGCGCATCGCGAAGCTGGCGCCTGAGGCGCGCAGAGGCTGGCCTGCCACGAATCCAGGCCGGGGCGGGCCTGGAGGGATTGCTCAGCGAGATCCGCTTCGGCGCCACAGCACACGACCTCATCGGCAAGGAAGGGGGCGCCGACATCAATGGCGGATTGCTTGGTCGCCCCCGTCCCCACCCGGCTGGGCCTTGTGCTGTAGGGGCTACAGGGTGCTCGACCAGTCGGCGGGGACGAAGCGGTAGCCCTTCCCCTCCTTCGCCATGTAGCCATTGGCGGGGAAGGGGAAGTGATAGCCGGTAATGCGGATGCGATCCGCCGCGACGCGATCGTAGATCTTCCGCCGCGCCGCCTCTGCCATCTCCGCGTCGAAGTCGAAGACGGCATGGAAATCGGGGCGGCGGGCCAGCAGTTCGGGCCGGTTCGTGGTGTCCGCCACGAACATCACCTGCGCGTCCCCGTCGGCGATGTGGTAGCAGGTATGGCCCGGCGTGTGGCCATAGGCAGCGACGGCACGGATGCCCGGAATCACCTCCGCCCCATCGGCGACCTGGCGGATGCGGCCCTGATAGGGGGCGAAGCGGCGGGCGGTATTGGCGAAATTGCCGCGCTGGCCCTCCGGGCTGCGCGTCTCATTGCCGGGATCGGTCCACCAGCGCCACTCGGCCTCCGGCACCACCACCTCGGCATTCGGGAAGGCACGGCCGCCCTCCGCGTTCAGCAGCCCGTTCACATGGTCGCCGTGGAAATGGCTGATCACCACCAGATTGACCCGCGCCGGGTCAATCCCGGCGGCGCGCATGTTCTCGATCATCCGGCCGGCGGTGGCGCCGGGCGGCGTCACGCCATTGCCGCTGTCGAAGACGATAAGCTGGCGGCCGGTATCGACGAAGGTGACGGTGAAGGGGATGCGGATGTTGTCGGTTGGCAGGAAGCTTTCCGCCATGACCTTCTGCACCTCCTCCAGCGGCGCATTGCGCACGAAGCCCTGCAGTGGCCGCACGAAGAAGCCGTCATGCACCATTGTGAAGGTGAGGCTGCCGACCTTGAAGCGGTAGAAGCCGGGGGCCTGGGAGGCGGCCGGGGCAGCCGGTGTGGCGCCCTGGGCCAGCGCCTGGCCTGGCAGCAGTGCCGGCAGGGCGAGCGAAGCTGCGCCGGCGGTCAGGCCGGCAAGAGCGATGCGACGGCTGATCGGCTGGTCCATGCAGTTTCCTCCCCGAATCCCGGGCCCTCCCGGCCCGGATCGTTCAGCGGGCGAACGCTATCACGGATTCCAGGTGTGGCGACCAGA
>CALGVL010000246.1 GCA_937930165.1 uncultured Acetobacteraceae bacterium | reverse complement strand
CATACGAGATTGCTCAGTAGTGCAGACGTGTGCTCTTCCGATCTGGCGCCGCCCTGCTGATGGCACCGATCTACGCCATGCTGGCGCGCAGCCGCTGGCGCAACGAGCGCGGCGCCAACATGCTGGACGGCGCCGCGCCCTGGTATGACACCTATGAATGCGCCGATGGCCGCTACCTCGCGGTCGGACCGATAGAACCGCAATTCTTCGATCTGATGATCGCAAAGCTTGGCCTTGACCCGGCACGCTTCGCCGCCCGCATGGAGCCGGCACACTGGCCGGCGCTGAAGGCAGAACTTGCCGCGGTGTTCCGCACCCGCACCCGCGACGACTGGGCCGCGCTGTTCGAGGGCACGGATGCCTGCGTCGCCCCGGTGCTGGACCTGCATGAAGCGCCGGCGCATCCGCACAACAAGGCGCGCGGTACCTTCCTGCAGCGCGAGGGCGCAGTGCAGCCCGCCCCGGCACCGCGCTTCAGCCGCACCCCGGCCGAGCCCGGCCTGCCGCCGCCGCTGCGGGGCGAGCATACGGAACAGGTGCTCGCCGATTGGGGCTTTTCCGCCGCGGATATCGCCGCGCTACGCCAGGCGGGCGCCATTCCCGCCGCCAGGGACTGAAAGGGGGAAGCGCCATGGACGCCAGCACCGTCAGCAGCCTGACCGGCCCTCGCACGGTCTATACAGCGGAGCATGAACTGTTCCGCGACCAGGTCCGCCGCTTCTTCGAGAAGCACATCGTTCCCTACCACCGGCAATGGGAACGCGACGGCATCGTCCCCCGCAGCCTCTGGCTTGAGGCCGGCGCGCAGGGCCTGCTCTGCCCGATGCTGAGCGAGGAATACGGCGGCGCCGGCGCCGATTTCGGCTATTCCGCCATCATCATCGAGGAGATCGCCCGCACCAACTGCAGCGGCCCCGGCTTCCCGCTGCATTCCGACATCGTGGTGCCCTACATCGCCGACCTCGCGCGGCCGGAGCGCAAGCGCGAATGGCTGCCGAAAATGGCCCGTGGCGAGATGATCGGCGCCATTGCCATGACCGAGCCTGGCATGGGCAGCGACCTCAAGGCCGTCCGCACCACCGCCCGGCGCGAGGGCGACCACTACGTTATCAACGGCCAGAAGACCTTCATCAGCAATGGCCAGAATGCGGGGATCGTCATCGTCGTCGCCAAGACCGACCCCGCCGCCGGCCGCAAGGGCATCAGCCTGATCTGCGTCGAGGAGGGCACGCCCGGCTTCACCAAGGGCCGTAACCTGGAGAAGATCGGCCTGCACGCGCAGGACACCTCGGAACTCTTCTTCGACGATGCCCGGGTGCCGGTGGAGAACCTGCTCGGCGAGGAGAACAAGGGCTTCTCCTACCTCATCCGCAACCTGCCGCAGGAGCGCCTGGTCATCGCCATCCGCGCCGCCGCCAGCATGGAGGCGATGCTGGAAAGGACCATCGCCTATGCGAAGGAGCGCAAGGCCTTCGGCCAGCCGATCATCGACTTCCAGCACAACCGCTTCAAGCTGGCGGAGGCCAAGGCCCAGGCCGCCATGTTCCGCGTCTTCGCCGACCACTGCCTGGCGCTGCACCTGAAGGGCCAGCTCACCGTGGAACTGGCCGCCACCGCCAAGCTGCTCGGCGCAGAGATGCAGAATCGGCTGCTGGACGATTTCCTGCAAATCCACGGCGGTTACGGCTACATGGCGGAATTCGAGATCGGCCGTGCCTGGGCCGATGCCCGCGTTGGCCGGATTTATGGCGGCAGCAGCGAGATCATGAAGGAAATCATCGGCCGGACGCTGTAGGCTGCACAAGCACAACGAAAAACCGGGAGGACTCCAGGATGACCATACCAACCCGCCGCGCCCTGCTCGGCGCCGCAGCCGGGCTTGCGTTTGCGCCCAGCGTGGCGCGGGCGCAGCGCTTCCCCGACCGGCCGATCACGGTGCTGGTCCCCTTCCCCGCCGGCGGCGCGACCGATGTGCAGATGCGCGCCCTGGCGGAAGCGGCGACGCGGCATTTCGGCCAGACCGTGCTGGTGGAGAATCGCCCAGGTGCCGGCAGCACGCTTGGCGCCGCTGCGGTCGCCCGCGCCCGGCCGGACGGCTACCTGGTGGCGCAGATGACCCTGCCCGCGCTGCGCCTGCCCTTCATGCAGCGCATGGCCTATGACCCGCGGAAGGATTTCACGCCCGTCATCCACCTGACCGGCTATCTCTTCGGCGTCGTCGTCCGCGCCGAGAGCCCCTACCGCACCTGGCAGGACCTGGTTGCAGATGCACGCAGGCGCCCTGGCCAGGTTCGCATCGGCAATACCGGCGCGAACGGCACGCCGCACCTCACCATGATCGACCTCGCCGAGCGGGAGAAGATCGAAATCGTGCATGTGCCCTTCCGCGGCGAGGCGGATGCCACGCCGCAGGTGCTCGGCGGGCATATCGAGGCGGCAGCGACCGGCTCCGGCGTCGGCCAGCTTGTGGACGAGGGCAAGCTGCGCCTCCTGAATGTCTGGTCGCGGGAGCGTTCGCCGCGCTGGCCGCAGGTGCCGACGCTGGTCGAGCTTGGCTATGAAGGCATGGTCGTCACCTCGCCCTATGGGCTGGTGGCGCCGGCCGGGCTCGATCCCGCCATCACCCGTGCCCTGCATGACGGCTTCAAGGCGGCGCTGTTCGACCCGCAGCACCTGGCGGCGCTGAAGCGCCTGGACCAGCCGCTCGAATACCTGGATAGCGCCGCCTACGCCCGCTTCATGGCGGAGACGATCGATATGGAGGAGAAGCGGGTGGAACGCCTCGGGCTCAGGCAGAGCTGAGGTAGCGCTCCTTCAGGATGCGGCGCAGCAGCTTTCCAGCCTCGCTGCGCGGCAGTTCTGAAACGAATTCGTAGTTGCGCGGGCGCTTCGGGCCCGCCAGATGCTCGCGGCACCAGGCATCCAGCTCCGCGCGCAGCGCCTCGCCATCGGCCGGTCCCCGCGGAACGATGACCGCATGGACCTGCTCTCCGAATTCCGGATGCGGCACGCCAACCACGGCGACCTCCGCCACGGCAGGGTGCCGGCTCAGCACGTTCTCGATCTCCTGCGGATAGATGTTCACGCCGCCTGACAGGATCAGGTCCGCGCGCCGGTCCGACAGGTACAGGAAACCGTCCTTGTCCAGCCAGCCGAGATCCCCGAGCGAGGCCCAGCCATGCGCATTGTAGGATGCCGCCGTCTTCTCCGGCGCATTGTGGTAGGCGAAGCGCGGCCCGCCCTCGAACCAGATCTGCCCCACCTCGCCGGGCGGCAATTCCTCGCCCGCCTCATTGGTAATGTGCAGGCGCACGCCGTTCACCGGCCGCCCGACGGAGCCGGGGCGCCGCAGCCAGTCCTCGCTGCCGATCACCGTCGTCCCAATGCCCTCTGAGCCCGCATAGTATTCCCACAGGATCGGCCCCCACCATTCGATCATCGCCCGCTTCACCGGCACCGGGCAGGGCGCCGCTGCGTGGATGGCGCAGCGGTGGGAAGACAGGTCGTAGCGCCGCCGCACCGCCTCAGGCAGTGCCAGCATGCGCACGAACATGGTGGGCACCCATTGGCTGTGGGTAACGCGGTAGCGTTCGATCGTAGCCAGTGCCGCCTCGGCATCGAATTTCCGCAGCACGACGGCGGTGCCGCCCTCCCCGATGGTGCGAAGCACATAGCGGTTCGGTGCGGCGTGATAGAGCGGCGCAGGGGAGAGATAGATCGTGTCAGTATCGAAGCCGTAGAGCGACTTCCAGGTCATGTCCCATTCGGGCTTGTCCTGGTCCTCGAAGGGGATCAGAGGCCGCCGGATTCCTTTAGGCAGCCCGGTCGTGCCGGAGGAGTAGAGGAATTCCCGCCCCAGCGGCCGCTGGGGCAGCGGCGCCGGGACGGGATAGCCGGCCAGAGCGCCCTCATAGGACTCGTAGCCCGGCAGCCCTTCCGCCACCGCGAAGCGCGGCAGGTCGCCGGCAACGCCTTCCGCCACCAGTTCCGCCGCCAGCCCGGCCAGGGCCGGGCTGACGATCAGCAGCCTCGCACCGCTGTCGCGCAGCACATAGGCGACCTCGCCCGGCCGCAGATGGATGGAGAGCGGCGTATAGTAGAGGCCCGCGTAACGGGTACCGAAGGCGATCTCCAGGAATTCCGGCCGGTTCTCCAGCAGCAGCGCGATCCCGTCACCCGGCTGCAGCCCCAGGCCGATCAGCCATTGCGCCACCCGGTTCGCCCTTGCCTCCAGCGCGCCATAGGTGATTGCGGCGCCGCCCTCCGGGAAATGGCACGCGACCTTCCCCGGATCGCGCCGCGCCCAATGCGCAAGTTGCGCCATGGACCATTCCTCCTGCACCTTTTCGGTCAAGGGTGGGCGGCGGCATCGGAGGCGTCAATGCGCGCCCTCCCTTTGACCGGGGCGCGCAGGCGCAGCGGGCTCGGCGCAGCAAGGAGAACTGAGATGGATGTACGGAATGCAGCGGCGCTCGTCACCGGCGGCGCCTCGGGGCTGGGCCTTGCCACGGCGAAACGGCTGATTGCGCGCGGCGCGAAGGTGGTGCTCTGCGACCTGCCCTCCTCGCGCGGCGCGGAGATGGCGGCCGAACTCGGCCAGGGCACGCGGTTCGTCGCGGCGGATGTCGCGGATGAAGCTGGAGTTCAGGCGGCAGTCGCGGCGGCCGAGGCACTCGGACCGTTCCGCGTGCTGGTGCATTGCGCCGGCCGCGGCGGGTCGCAGCGGCTGATTGATCGCGAGGGCAAGCCCATGCCGCTCGCTCACTTCGAGGAGATCATCCGGGTCAACCTGACCGGCACTTTCAATGCGCTGCGCCTCGCCGCCGCCGCCATGGCGCGGACGGAGCCGGTGCAGGGGGAGCGCGGCGTCTGCATCCTCACCGCCTCCATTGCCGGCTATGAGGGGCAGATCGGGCAGATCCCCTATGCCACCTCCAAGGCCGGCGTCATCGGGCTGACCCTGGTGGCGGCGCGGGACCTTGCCAGCCGCGCCATCCGCGTCTGCACCATCGCCCCTGGCATCTTCGACACGCCGCTGCTCGGCCGCCTGCCGGAGCAGGTGCGGCAGGCGCTGAACGCCTCGGTGCCGAACCCGCAAAGGCTCGGTCTGCCGGATGAATATGCGATGCTGGCGATGCAGATCCTGGAGAATCCCTATCTGAACGGCGAGACCATCCGACTGGACGGCGCCCTGCGCATGCCGCCGCGCTAAGGCGACACTCCCACAAACCGGGGAAGGGCAGCCGCACCGCCGGGGCCGCCCCGGCGGTGCGCGGCGGCATCGCCATGCCGGTGCAAGCCCTCGCGGCCCGGCGGAAAGGATGCATCCCCGGCCTGTGCCAGCCCCCCTCGCCCAATCGCTGCACCTTTCCGCAGCGTCGGTCGAGGCCGTGCTGCTCGCCGGCCGGGCCGGCTGCGGTGCCGCGTGGCGCCGCCCATTTGGCTCGCTCACCCGTGATGCAACCGCGGGTGCCTCGCCGCACCACGAGCCAAGGCGATCGTATACGCTTTCTCCAAAGCCCGGATGCCGGGGCGGAGGAGACCCTAACACTGTCTGTCACGGACCCCCTTCCCTCCTTTTCGGCCATCCTCGATGTGGCACCGCGCCCGCAAGGGCCGGATCGCATTCTCGCCGGCCTCGGCTCGGGCTGGATACTCCTGCGGAACTGCATGATCGGGCACGCCTGGGATGCGCCGGCGCGGATCGATTTCGTGCTGCTGCATCGTGGCTTCGGCATTGCCCTGCTGGACGTGCCGCCGCACATGACCCCGGACGCGGTCGGCGCGCTGCGGCGGCGGCTGGACATGGCGCAATTCGCCACGGCCTTCCCGGGATACCTGCCTGTGGCGTACCAGCGGCTCGGGCGTTGGGACTTGGAGCGCCTGCCGGAATTGCTGGCCGAAGCCTTCGCCGGGCAGCCCCGGCTTTCCCTTCCGGGCGGCGATGCCTGGATGCAGGCGGTCCGGCGCATCCTGCTGGACGACTCCTGGCTGGCGCAGCCCGCGGCGGCGCGGGCCGAGCCCCCGGCCTTGGCCGGGCGGCGCCGGCCGGCCTTCCGGGCCGCGGCCAGCCTCACCCTGATCTCCGGCCTGGCAGCGCTCGGCCTGGCGGCCTTCGCCCTGTCCCGGCTGACCGGACCGGTGCCGGAGCCCGCG
>CALGVL010000245.1 GCA_937930165.1 uncultured Acetobacteraceae bacterium | reverse complement strand
TGGCTGCGGAGGGCTGGGCAGTGCTCGCCCGCCGTGCCCGGACCCCGGCGGGCGAGATCGACTTGGTGGCGGAGCGGGATGGGCTGCTTGCCTTCATCGAGGTGAAGGCCCGCCCGAGCTTCGCCGAGGCCGCCTTTGCCCTCGGCACGCGACAGCGGGCGCGGCTGCTGGCGGCCGCGGAATGCTGGCTGGCGGCCAATCCGGGTCATGGTGCCGCCGGCATGCGCTTCGACGTATTCCTGGTTGCGGCGGATGGGGCGGTCCGCCGCATCGCGGACGCCTTCCGGCTTGGCGACCGCTGAGCTTGCGCGAGGTGGAACACCAGGATGTGGCGGACGGCACGGCCGCTCGCGCTTGACCCTCCAGCCGGCGGATAAGCAAGCTTATTCCACCGTCCAAGAATACCCAGGGGGAGGAACAGTGCCATGTTGCATCGCCGTGCTGCCTTGTCGCTCGTCGCTGGTGCTGCAATCGCCACAGGCCTGGGTGGAACAGGCAACCGCGCCGCAGCCAGCAACGCCCCCGCACTACCGCGTGCCGGCCGGCCGGAGGAAGCCGGGCTTTCCGCCGACCGGCTCGGCCGCCTCGGCACCTGGATGCGGGCCGAGGTCGAGGCAGGCCGGATCCCTGGCGCGGTCGTTGCCATCGGCCGTGGGGGCAGGCTCGCCTATTACGAGGCCTTCGGCTACCGGGACCGCGAGACGCGCGCACCGATGCCGGTGGATGCGGTGTTCCGCATCGCCTCCATGACCAAGCCCATCGCCTCGCTCGCCCTGATGATGCTGGTGGAGGAGGGGCGGGTGATGCTGTGGCACCCGGTCAGCCGCTACATCCCCGAATTCAAGGACGTAAAGGTGGGCATGGAGCGCGCCCCGGCACAGCGCGAGATGACCGTGCAGGACCTGCTGCGCCATACCTCGGGCCTCACCTATGGCGCCCTGCCGGTGGCGGGCGGCGCAGGCGCGAATCCGGTGCAGCTTGCCTATACCGAGGCCAAGGTCAGCGATCCCAACCAGACGATCGAGGAATTCATCGCGCGGCTCGCCCGCCAGCCGCTGATGTTCCAGCCCGGCACGCATTGGGAATACAGCCACGCCACCGATGTGGTCGGCCGCATCGTCGAGGTTGTCAGCGGCATGGACCTTGACCGCTTCATCCGTGAGCGCATCTCGCAGCCGCTCGGCCTGAAGGATACCGGCTTCTGGGCCCCGCCGGAGGCAGCCGACCGCATTGCCAAGGCGCAGGTGGATCCCGTGACCGGCCGGGTGCAGCCCATCCCCGATGCCTTGCGGAAGCCCCGCTGGTTCTCCGGCGGTGGCGGCATGGTCTCCACCGCCATGGACTATGCCCGCTTCTGCCAGATGTTGCTGAACGGCGGAGAGCTTGGCGAGACGCGGCTCGTCTCCCGCAAGACGATCGAGCTGATGACGGCGGACCACCTGCCGCCCGGCACGCAATACGGGCCGGGACTGTTCCCGGTCTTCGGCGGCATCGCGCCTTCGCCGGTGACGGGCTACGGCTTCGGCCTCGGTTTCGCGGTCCGCACGCATGTGGGGCGCAGCCCGGTGCCGGGCAGCATTGGTGACTATTTCTGGGCCGGCGCCTACGGCACCTATTTCTGGGTGGACCCGAAGGAGGAGGTGTATGCGGTGCTGATGCTGCAGGGCCCCTCGGACCGGCTGCAATACCGCTACGCGCTGCGCCAGCTTACCTATCAGGCACTGGTCTGAGCGGCTGCCACCGGGGAAGCATCTCCCGGGCCAGGGCCAGCGCCTCGGCCACCGTCGCCGCGCGCACCGCGGCGCGGTCGCCGGGGAAGACCCGGCGCAGCACCCGCGTCGTGCCGCCGCGCCGGGCCCCGCCGATGAAGACCAGCCCCACCGGCTTCCCCGGCGTGGCGCCGCCCGGCCCGGCGATACCGGTGCAGCTCAGCGCCAAATCCGCCCCGCTCTTCCGCAGGGCGCCTTCCGCCATGGCGCGGGCCACCGCCTCGCTCACCGCCCCGACCGAAGCCAGCAGGCCGGGCGGCACGCCCAGCATCTCCTGCTTCGCCTCGTTCGAATAGGTGACATAGCCCCGCATCACCACGGCGGAGGAGCCGGGGATTGCGGTCAGCGCCGCGGCGATCAGCCCGCCGGTGCAGCTTTCCGCGGTGGCCAGGGTCAGGCCGCGTCGCTCCGTCTCGGCCAGAAGGTCGCGGGCGGCATCCAGGGTCGCTTGCGGCAGCATCAGAGTGGCCCTCCCGGCCAGAGCACGCGCAACAGGACGATCGCCAGGGCGGCGAGCCCGCCGGCCAACAGGTCATCCACCATGACCCAGCCGGCGCCCTTGCGCCGGTCGGCCCAGCCCACCGGGCCGACCTTCAGGATATCGAAGAGGCGGAACAGCACGAAGGCCAGCACGACCCAGAGCCAGGGCGCGCCGGTTGGCACCATGCTGAGCGTCAGCAACTGCCCGGCACCCTCGTCGATCACCACCCAGCCCGGATCCTTCTCCGCGCCCTGGCGCGCCAGGGCGTGCACCGCCCAGAGCCCCGCCAGCAGCAGCAGGGCGGAGAGTCCGAGGCAGGCGGCCGGTCCCAGCCAGGCCGCCGGCAGGACCAGCGCCGAGGCCCAGGTGCCGGGGGCAGGCCGGATCAGCCCGACGCCGCCCAGCGTGGCGACCAGCTTCGCCGCTCTCACGGCACTGCCGCCAGGAAGCGGTCGAGCGCGGCGATGACCCGCGGCTCCACCAGGGTCGGCGCATGGCCGATGCCGGGCAGCGTGACCAGCTTCATGTCCGGCCGCAGAGCCTGCATCCGCTCGACCGTGGCGGCGGAGAGCACCGCGCTCGCCTGTCCCCAGATCAGCAGCAGTGGCACATGCTCCAGCGCGCCGAAGAACTGCCAGAGTTCGGTCGGCCCGGCCGGCGCCGTGCGCATGCTCTGGGCCAGGCGGATGTCCCAGCGCGGATGCCAGCGTCCGTCGGCGCCGCGGGCATAGGTGATCTCCGCCACCGCTCGCCAGCCACTCTCCGGAATGCCGAGCGGCGGCAGGGCGCGGCGGAGGAAGGCGGCGGCCTCCTCGATGCTGGCGAAGGCCGGGTCGCGGCCGATCAGGGTGCGGACGAATTCGGTCCCCCCCGGCTCCAGCCGCG
>CALGVL010000244.1 GCA_937930165.1 uncultured Acetobacteraceae bacterium | reverse complement strand
TGGAGGAGCTGGCCGGCGGCAGCTTCACCATCACCAATGGCGGCATCTACGGCAGCCTGCTGAGCACGCCGATCCTGAACCCGCCGCAGAGCGGCATCCTGGGCATGCACAAGATCCAGGACCGGCCGATGGCGGTGGGCGAAAAGGTCAAGATCCGCCCGATGATGTATCTGGCCCTGTCCTACGATCACCGCATCGTGGACGGAAAGGAGGCGGTGAGCTTCCTGGTCCGGGTGAAGGAAGGCATCGAGGATCCGCGCCGGCTGATGCTCGACCTCTGATCGCCCCCCGTCAGGGCGGGACCGGGCCGGCGCGGGGCGCACCCGTGCCGGCCCTTTGCTTTCGAGAGTTTGCGCCGCCGCGCGCCCTCTGGTCTGCTATCATCCACCACCCGATGCCGGACTGGGGCGCCGCGCCCCGGCCGATCCATGAATTTCAGGGTCAGGACCCCATGCGTTCCTACGAAGGCCAATTTTCCGACAACCGTCCGCTGAAGCGCACGCGGGAGGAGAAGACGCGCCAGCTTGCCGAGCTGAAGGAAACCCTGCGCTCGATGAAGCCGCACACCTCACCGGAGCTGCGCAATTCCATCGCGGCGAAGATCAAGGAGCTGGAGGCGGAGCTCTCCGCCCCGCCCCCGCCGCCGCGGGAGCGCCGCGGCTCCTACGCGCAGGACTCCTTCGGCTCCGGTCCCCGCCCGCCGCGCCGCCCGCGCCCGCCCCGGATGCCCTGAGCAGGCCAGCCCGCGCGGTGCCGCGGCTGGTCCGGGCCCCGGCAGCCGCGGTGGACCGAGGGCAGGGCGCCGCCGGGGATGCCCCGGCGGCAGCACTCAGCCGAGGCTCGTCTCGCCGGTGGCGAGGCCCATGGATTGGCGCTCGAACAGCCGGCGGTAGATGCCATCCGGCCGCCGGATGAGTGAGGCATGGCTTCCCTCCTCGGCGATCCGGCCATGGTCGAAGACCAGAATGCGGTCCAGCATCCGCACCGTGGACAGGCGGTGCGCAATGATGATCGCGGTGCGGCCGGCCATGAGCTGCTGCATCGCCTCCTGGATCAGCGCCTCGCTTTCGGAGTCGAGGCTGGCGGTCGCCTCGTCCAGGATCAGGATCGGCGCATCCGCCAGGAAGGCGCGGGCCAGGGCCACGCGCTGACGCTCGCCGCCCGAAAGCTTCACGCCGCGTTCCCCAACCAGCGTGGCATAGCCTTTTGGCAGGCGGGCGATGAAGTCATGCGCATGCGCCAGCCGCGCCGCCCGTTCAATCTCCGCGGCGCTGGCGTCGGGCCGGGCATAGGCGATGTTCTCTGCCAGGGAGCGGTGGAACAGCACCGGCTCCTGCTGCACCACGGCGATCTGCCTGCGGAGCGACTGCTGCGTGACCATGGCCAGGTCCTGGCCGTCGATCAGGATGCGCCCGGCCGTCACCTCATGCAGCCGCTGCAGCAGCTTGACGAAGGTGGTCTTGCCCGAGCCGGAATGGCCGACCAGCCCCACCCGCTCTCCCGGCCGGATCGTGAGCGAGAACTCACGGTACAGCGGCGTGGCATGGCCACCGTAGCGGAAGCTGACGCGGTCGAAGACGATCTCGCCCTCGGTGATGCGGATCGGGCGGGCGCTGGGCCGGTCCTCGATGCCGAGGGGCTGGGCCTGCATCGCCACCAGCTCCTCCATCTCGTTCACCGCGCGTTGCAGCATGCTGACGTGGTAGCCGATGTCGCGCAGATAGCCCTGCACCACGAAGAACATGGTCAGTACATAGGCCAGGTCGCCCGGCGTCGCCGCATCCCGCCACCACAGCCACAGCGCGGTCCCGATTACTCCGCCGCGCAGGAGGAGCAGCGTGGCGATCTGCGCCGTCTCGCCCGCCGTGCTGCGGTGCCAGGTGCGCCGGGTGCGGAGGCGCCATTTCTCCAGCAGCAGGGCGAGGCGCGCATCCTCCCGCTGCTCGGCACCGAAGGCTTTCACCACCGTGTTGCAGCTCACCGCATCGGCCAGCGCACCGCCGATCCGGGTGTCCCACATGTTGGAAAGCTGCGCGGCCGGCGCCACCCAGCGCAGCGACAGCAGCAAGGTGAGCGCGATGTAGGCCGCCGCGCCCAGCGCCACGACCAGCCCCATCACCGGCCAGCGCAGGCCGAGCAGGAGGGTCGCGCCCAGCAGCACCGCCGCCGAGGGCAGCAGTGCGATCAGGACCGTGTCGTGCAGCGTGTCCACGGCCCACATGCCACGCGTGATCCGCCGCACGGTGGAACCGGCGAAGGTGTTGGCGTGCCAGTCGGCGGAGAAGCGCTGCACGCGCCAGAAGGCGTCGGCCGCGACATCCGCCATGACCCGCAGGGTCAACCGGACGATGCCGAGGATCGCGAGCGCGCGCATGAGGAGCATGGCGAGGCCGAGGCCCAGGATGGCAGCGAGCGCTGCCAGGGCTGCCCTGAGCGCCGAGCCGCGATCGGCCTCGGGCGCGGCCACGGCATCGACCAGCCGCCCCGCGAAGACCGGCATCAGCAGATCGGCCGCGGTTGCGGCGAGGATGGCGGCGGCGGTGCCGCCGACCAGCGCGGCATGCCGGCGGGCATGCTGAAGCATGAAGCCAAGGACGGCGCGGAACGGATCCGCGGTCCGCACGGATATGGAGGCCACTTGGTTCGTTCCGGTCGCCCGGCGCGGCGACCAGTCCCTTGGAATGCGGAGGAGAGAGCGGCGGGTTCCTCTGGCGGGACCGCGCGGCGGATGCCGTAGCTGGGCAGGAAGGCGGGGACCTGGCGGTCCGCCTGGGCTCGGCCTAGCGGTGCGGCGTGTCGGGATCGGCGCGCAGATGCAGCAGAATCATGCAGCCTCCCGACCCAAGGGTTGAACCTGCGCGCTCCGTAATGCAGGGAATCGTGCCGGGCAAGTCGCGAAGCCGTGCGCAGCCGGAATCGTCCACCTTGCTCCTTGTGCACCGGCCCTGCCGCACCACACAATCACTAAATGGCTATGTCGCTTGCTCTCGCCGATGCCGGCGAGGATCCTTCCTTTGCCGAGCTGATCGCTGCCCGGCCTCACCTCTCTGCGCATGCCCTGGACGGGCTGACCGTGGAGGAGGTGCCGCTCGCCCGCATCGCCGCCGCCGTCGGCACGCCCAGCTGGGTCTATTCCGCCGGCGCGCTGCGCCGCCGCGCCCGTGCCCTGCGGGCCGCGCTGGATGGCGCCGGCCTTACCGCCTCCGTCCATTACGCGGTCAAGGCCAACACCAACCTCGCCGTGCTGCGGGTGCTGGCGGCCGAGGGGCTGGGCGCCGATGTGGTCAGCGAGGGCGAGCTGCGCGCCGCCCGCGCCGCCGGCATTCCGGCCTCCGGCATCGTCTTCTCCGGCGTTGGCAAGACCGAGCGCGAGATGCGCCTGGCCCTGGCCGAGGACATCCTGCAGATCAATGCCGAGAGCGCCGAGGAGCTGGAGATGCTCTCCGCTCTTGCCGCCTCCCTGGGCCGCACCGCGCGGGTGGCGCTGCGAGTGAACCCGGATGTGGACGCCAGGACCCACGCCAAGATCACCACCGGCAAGTCGGAGAACAAATTCGGCGTCGCCATTGAGGACGCCCCCGCCCTCTATGCCCGCATGGCGGAATTGCCGGGGATCGAGCCGGTCGGCGTAGCGGTGCATATCGGCAGCCAGATCACCAGCGGCATGGCCGCCTACCGCGCCGCCTATGCGCGGCTGGCGGAGCTGGTGAAGGCGCTGCGGGCCCGGGGCCTGCCGGTGAGGCATGT
>CALGVL010000243.1 GCA_937930165.1 uncultured Acetobacteraceae bacterium | reverse complement strand
GGCCGCGGGCATGGGCGGCGACCGGACGCTGGCCGAAGCCCTGGGGCGGGAGCTGGCGCGCATCCACGGCATCCGCCCGCCGCGGCCGGAGCTGGCTTTCCTGGGCGCCCCGCCCGCCGATCCGGCCCGTGACTTCATCGCCCGGCAGCGCGCCGCGCTCGATGCCGCCGGCACGCCGCGGCCCGTCCTGGAATGGGGCCTGCGCCACCTGGAGCGGACGGCACCGCCGCCCCCGCCTGAGCTGGTGCTGAACCACAACGACTTCCGCATCGGCAACATCATGGTCACCGATAGCCGCGTGACTGCGGTGCTCGACTGGGAGTTCGCAGCCTGGGGCGATCCGCATGCGGATCTCGGCTGGCTCTGCGCCCCCTGCTGGCGCTTCGGCAACCGCTCGCTGGAGGCCGGCGGCATTGGCCCGCGCGATGCCTTCTATCGTGGCTACGAAGCCGTAAGCGGCCGCCTCATCGAGCCTGCCCGCGTGGCCTGGTGGGAATTGGCCGGCACCATCCGTTGGGCGGTGATCGCCGCCGACCAGGCTGCGCGCCATCTTTCGGGGAAGGAGCGCAACCTGGAACTGGCGCTGACCGGCCATATCGTGCCGGAACTGGAGATGGATGTGCTGCGCATGACGGGAGCCCTGCATGCTTGAGCGACCGGACGGCCCGGAACTGCTGGACACCGCGCGCGAGGTGCTGCTGAACGAGTTGCTGCCACATCTGCCGGAGGCGCAGCGTTTCCAGGCCCGCATGGTCGCGAATGCCATGGCCATCGCCCGGCGGGAATCCATGGCGGATGCGGCGCCAGCGCTGGCGGAGTTGCGCGCCCTGCTCCGGGAGCCCGAGGCGGAACCGGCGGCCCTGCTGGCTCAGCTCTGCACCGAGATCCGCGCCGGGCGGCACGATCCCGGCACGCCCAACCACGCGGCCGTGGCCGCGGCACTGGCCGCGCTGGTGCGGCTGCGTTGCTCGGTCAGCGCGCCCAAGGCGCTCGGCCGGTAGAGGAAGCATGACGATGGATGGCCACGACTCCCTGCCGAAACTGCCGGCGAATTACGTCCCGCTTTCGCCCATCTCCTTCCTGGCCCGTGCCGCGCGCATCTATCCGCAGCGCGTCGCGGTCATCCATGGCGCCCGGCGCTTCACCTATGCGCAGATGATGGAGCGTTGCCGCCGGCTTGCCTCGGCGCTCGGACGCGCCGGCATCGCACCGGGCGACACCGTGGCCGTGCTGGCGCCCAACATCCCGGAGATGCTGGAGGCGCATTACGGCGTGCCCATGGCGGGCGCCGTGCTCTGCACCATCAATATCCGGCTGGATGCAGCGGCCATCGGCTTCATCCTGCGCCATTCCGGCGCGAAGCTGTTCATCCTGGACCGCGAATGGGCGCCGGTCGCGCGCATGGCACTGGCTGGGCTGGACGATCCGCCCCTTGTGATCGACATTGCCGACCCTGAAGCGCATGGCGCGGGCGAATCCTGCGGCGCCATGGATTATGAAGCCTTCCTCGCCACCGGCGATCCCGCCGCCCCCTTCCGCACGCCGGAGGATGAGTGGGAGGCGATTTCCCTCTCCTACACCTCCGGCACCACGGGCGATCCGAAGGGCGTGGTCACGCATCATCGCGGCGCCTATCTGAACGCCTGCGGCAATGCCCTGGCCTTCGAACTGAGCCCGCGCAGCGTCTATCTCTGGACGCTGCCGATGTTCCACTGCAACGGCTGGACCTATACCTGGGCCGTCACCCTGCAGGGCGGCACGCATGTCTGCCTGCGCCGCGTCGAGCCCGCGGCGATCTTCACGGCCATCGCGGAGCATGGCGTGACGCATATGTGCGCCGCGCCTGTGGTGCTGACCATGCTGATCCATGCGCCGGAGGAACAGAAGCGCCGCTTCGCCCAGACCGTGCGCGTCGCCACCGGCGGCGCCGCGCCGCCCTCCCCCGTCATCGCCGGGATGGAGAAGATGGGTTTCGCGGTCACGCATCTGTATGGCCTGACCGAGTGCTACGGCCCCGCCACCATCTGCCTCTGGCAGCCCGGCCTGGACGAGATGCCGCTGGAGCAGAAGGCCGCCTTCATGGCCCGCCAGGGCGTCAACCACCCGATGCTGGAGGAGGCGACGGTCCTCGACCCTGTCACCCTCGCCCGCGTGCCCGCGGACGGCGTCACGCTGGGCGAGGTGATGCTGCGCGGCAACACGGTGATGAAGGGCTATCTGCGCAACCCGCAGGCCACGGATGCCGCCTTCGCCGGCGGCTGGTTCCATACCGGCGATCTCGGCGTGCTGCACCCGGACGGCTATATCGAGGTGAAGGACCGCGCCAAGGACATCGTGATCTCCGGCGGCGAGAACATCTCCACCCTGGAGGTGGAGGAAGTCCTCTATGCCCATCCGCAGATCATGGAGGCCGCCGTCGTCGCTCAGCCCGACGAGAAATGGGGCGAAGTGCCGCACGCCTTCGTCACCCCTGCGCCCGGCGCCACCGGCCTGACCGAGGCCGAGGTCATCGCCTGGTGCCGCGACCGCCTGGCGCATTTCAAATGCCCGAAGCGGGTCACCTTCGGCCCCCTGCCCAAGACCTCCACCGGTAAGATCCAGAAATTCGAACTACGCCAGCGCCTGCGCGGCGGCGCCTAGCGGCCCCGCTTCCCGCGGGGCGGCGCCGGCCGCCCCACCTGCCCTGCCCTACCCGGCGGCGACATAGCCGTAAGCGAGGTTGCTCCGCTCCCCTCCCGCCGCCGCATATTCCGCCTTCACGCGGCTGACGGTATCCGTCTCCAGCCCGGCGCGGCGCTGGTCGTATTTGTACATTCGCGCCGAGTTGCCGCCAAAGATCGCCGTCTTCACCGGCCCGTCAGCCGCGCCAAGCGGCGCGAAGCCATGCCGCTTCTGCAGATCTTCCGGGATCTCCAGCCGCCGCAGCGCCTCGATCTGCCATTGCGGCGAGCCGGTCCAGATCGCATCCGTGCCCCAGACCACATGGTCGTGGCCGAGCCCTTTGATGAGGATGCCCATCATGGCGGCGGCGAGGCGCGGCTGCACCACCGTGCTCTGGGCGAAGATCTGGCCAAGATCGCCATAGACATTGCTGACCCCGTATTTCTCCGGGATCTCGGCCAGGTCGCTCACCCAATCGACGCGGCCGGTGCGCTCGAACTGCTCCAGCCCCTGCTCCGCCGTGCCGCCGCCGGCGAAGCGATAAGCGGAGTGATAGATGACGAAATTGATCTGCGGCCAGTCCTTCGCCGCCTTGCCCACGTCGTCCACGCGCGCATAGGGCAGCAGGCGCGGGAAACGCTCCTCCACCCTTGGCGGGAACAGGCCCTTGTGGACGCAGACGATGTTGCAGCCGGCCTTCAGGATGCGCTCGTAGAAGGGATAGACCAGCTTCTCGTCATCCATCCGCCAGGGCCACTGGGCCAGTTCCTTATGGGTGTTGTCGCCGATGGTGTAGCCCTTGAAGCTGTCCGGCTTCAGCTCCTCGATCGCCTGCTCCACCTGCTCCATCCAGCCGGGCTGGCCGGGGGTGAAGATCGCATGGCTCAGCGCGCGCCGGGTGCCGGCGGCATCGTTGATGCGCTTGCGTGCCTCGAACTTCATCCGGTTGGTCAGGAACCAGTCCTCCGGCACGTCAGAGGGCGCGCCGCTGATCAGCGCCACCTTGGTGTCGCTGTCGAGGAAGACCTCCTTGAACCAGTTCGCGTATTTCAGGCTGTCGATGGTCTGCTCCTGCGGGTTCAGCGCCGGATTCCAGCCGGCGCGGCCGACCGCCTTGCGCATCTCGACGAAGCCCAGGATACGGGTGTCGTCGCGCAGGAAATGCGTGTGCACGTCCATGATGAACTGGTCGCGCAGGGAGGCGGCGCGCGCCTCCGCCCGGTCCCGCTCCTGCGCCTCGGCCCGGGTCACGCCGAAGACCGGGCCATAGACCTCGTTCATCGCCAGGAAGGCCGCCGCCATGCCGGATGCGGTGGCCAGGAAGCCGCGCCGCGAGAGGTTCTGCTTCGCGCCGATCTCGTCAGCCAGCGCCTTGATCCGCGCCTCCACCTGCTTCTGCTGCGGGGTCTGCGGAACCGGCATGAATTCGTCGGAGGACACCACCTGCGTCGGCACCGGAGAGGGGAACATCGCCTCCTGTGCCGGCCGCAGCGCCGCGATCTCCTCCTCGGTCAGAAAGCCCATCGTCAGCTCCTCCCTGCCATCGGCGGCCGAAAGATTGGGGCTGCCGCC
>CALGVL010000242.1 GCA_937930165.1 uncultured Acetobacteraceae bacterium | reverse complement strand
GAGGCCCGGCTCCTCCAGCAGCCGCGCGAGGGCATCGGTCAGGCGGCGCGGGCCCTGCGTGTCGAACCAGAGCGCGGCATCGCCGCAGACCTCTGGCACCGCGCCGGAGGCGGCGGCGAGGACCGGGCAGCCGCAGACCATCGCCTCCAGCGGCGGCAGGCCGAAGCCCTCGTAGCGGGAGGGGAAGATCAGGCAGAGTGCGGCCTCATACAGCGCCCGCAATTCGGCATCGCTGACCCGGCCGAGGGCGATGGCGGCCGGCCCCGTGACGCCCGCGGCAGGGCGGAAGACATTGGGATTGGCCGCGCCGACCGCTGCCAGGGTCAGGCCGTGTTCGGCCAGCAGCCCTGCCGCCTCGTGCAGCCCGTCCAGGTTCTTGTGCGCGGCACGGCTGCCGACGACCAGCACGAAGCGCCCCGGCTCCAGCCCATGCCGGGCGAGCACCGAGGCCTCGGCCGGCATGCGCAGAATGTGCTCGCCGCCCTCCGGGATCACGCCGATCCGCGCCGGGTCGAGGCGCAGCCGATCGGCGATGCGGGCGCGGGAGAATTCCGAGACGGTGAGGATCCGCGCGCCGCAGCGGGGCAGGGCCATGTGCAGCGTCCGGTACCAGGCGCGGAAGGCGAGTGGGTAGGTCTCCGGCGTGTCGAAGACGCCGGCGTCGTGGATCACCACGGCCTGTTGGCGGCCCGCCAGCAGGGGCGCGGTGTTGCCGAGATTGACCAGCACGGCGCCGCGGGCACGGCGGGGCAGTTCCAATTGCTCCCAGGCCTGGCCCTGCAGCCGGCCGAATTGCTCCGCCGGGATATGCGCGAAGGGGGGCGGCGTGCCACCCATCGGCCGCAGCAGGCGGATCGGCGGTGCCGCGCCCGCGGCGATCATGGCGTCGAGTGCCAGGGTGATCTCGGTGGCGAAGCGCTGGACGCCGGTGACCTTCTGGCTCAGGAACCGGCCGTTGATGGCGATCGGGGTCATCGGCTGAAGATCCCGCCCGCGCGCAGGAAGCTGGTGGGATTGCGCAGCAGGCCGAGCATATGGCCGCGCTCCTCCCCATCCAGCACCCGCCAGGCCAGCAGGGCGAAGCCGGCCAGCGCCAGGGCCCCGGCAGCGACCAGCGCCGGCAGGGAGGGCATGGCCAGCAGCAGCGCGAGCCCGATCCCGCCGCCCAGCAGCGGCGGCGCGAGTTGCCGCGCCGCAGCCTCCGCCGCCGGGTAGAGCCGCGCGGCGAAGAGGAATTTGCCGGCGCAATCCGTTGCCGCCCGCAGCGCCCAGGCCGCCGCCGCGCCCTCGATCCCCTGCCAGAGCAGCAGCAGGGCCGAGAGCGGCAGGAACAGGATGGCCTGGACCAGCGCGAAGCGGGCCGTGACATCCGGCCGGCCGATGGCATCGATCAGGCTGGCGGGGACAAAGGCGACGCAGGAGAAGAAGATGCCGACGCCGAGGATCTGCAGCACCCTGGCCCCCCCGGCAGCGAAATCCGCACCGAGCCAGAGCCACAGGATCTCCCGTGCCCCGCCCGCCAGCAGCAGGCTGGCAGGGAAGACCAGCACCATGATTGCCAGCGCCCCGCGCCGCAGCAGAGCTGTGGTCTGTCGCGGCAGGGTGGCGAAGGAGGAGGCGATGGCCGGCAGCAGGGTCTGCGCCACCGCCACCGGCAGGATCCAGACCCGCAGCACCAGATCCAGCGGCGTCGCGTAATAGGCGACCGCCGCCAGGGACAGCAGCGAGCCGATCAGGAACCGGTCGGCATAAAGCAGCGCCTGGGTCAGCGTGCCGGAAAAGGTCATCCAGCCACCGATCCGGAGCAGCGGCCGCACCAGCCCCAGCCGGATCCGCTTCAGGCTGAACCCCGGCAGCAAGGGTCGCACCAGCCAGGCATAGGAAAGCGTATTGGCCAGCCGGCAGGCGACCAGCGCCAGCATGACCGCGGTCAGGCTGTCCCAGACCAGCAGCACCAGCACCGGGCCGAGATAGTAGAAGATGCTGACCGGAATGGTGACGAGATTGGCAGCGCGGAAGCGCTGATGCGCCGCCAGCACGCCCCAGAGCGCAGCATTCACCACCACCAGCGGCGCCGCTGCGGTCAGCACTCGCAGCCCGCTGACCGCCTGGGCCTGGAGTTCGGGCGGCACCAGCAGCACCCGCTCCACCAGCAGCGGCACCAGGCCCCAGAGCAGCGCGGCACCCAGCAGGCTGATCCCGAGCAGCACCGCGAGAGCGGAGCCGACGAGCTCGGCCGCGCCTTCCTCCTGCCCCGCACCGATCCGTTCCGACAAGGCCCGGGTCAGGGCCTGGCCGACGCCGAAATCGAAGATGCCGAAGACCCCGACCAGGGCCAGCGCCAGGGTGAACAGCCCCCAGCGCTCGATGCCAAGCTGGTGGACCAGAATGGGCGTCAGCACCAGGGCGAGGAGCAGCGGCAGGCCGCGCCCCGCGGCATTCCACAGCACCCCCGCGGCCATCACGCGGCCATGGGTGCGGGATTCAGGATTGGCCATCAGGCTCTCTTAGATGTCTCGGGCGGCACCGGCGGCCTGAATATGGCCGCCCGGGATCGGAAAAGCCGGTCCGCCGCGCCATGGCAGCGCGGCGCCCGAGGGTCAACCGCTTTCGCTCAATAGGCACCGCGCCGCAGCAGGACCGCGGCCGGGGTCCGCAGCAGGATCATCAGGTCGGTCAGCAGGGAGGGGTTGGTGGCGTACTGGACATCCAGCGCCACCCGCGTGGCATAGCTGGTGTCGCTGCGGCCACTGACCTGCCACAGGCCGGTGATGCCGGGGCGGACCGAGAGGTAATGCTCGGCCGCCGCGCCGTAATGCAGGGCGAGTTCCGCCGCCTGGACCGGGCGGGGGCCGACCAGGCTCATCTCGCCCCGCAGCACGTTGAGGAGCTGTGGCAGCTCATCCAGGCTGCTGGCGCGCAGGAAGCGGCCGATCCAGGTGACGCGGGGGTCGCGCTTCAGCTTGCGGCAGGCCTCCCACTCCGCCCGCGCCGCCGGGTCGATCTCCAGCAGCGCCGCCAGGCGGCGGTCGGCATCGACGACCATGGAGCGGAATTTCAGGCAGCCGAAGCGCTGGCCGCCGCGTCCTACCCGCTCATGCGCGTAGAAGGCCGGGCCGCCATCCGCCTTCACGAACAGGGCGATCAGGGCGAAGAGCGGCAGCAGGACCGTCAGCAGGGCCAGGGCGCCGAGAATGTCGAATCCGCGCTTCAGCCCCGGGCGCAGCGCGTCCAGCAGGGCAGGCGCCTTGCCCGAACCGACGAGGCCGTGCCCAGGGCGCAGCAGCATCTGTGGCGCGCCGACCGTGCTCATGCCGCTTGGCACGGGCTCGGGCCGCAAGGTCTGGAAGGCTTCCACACCAGGCATAAAACGACCTCTGTTGTCCTGTCCCGGCGCTGGCCGCAACCGCGGGGCGCGGAATCTGGGGGGCTTCTCAGCCAGGGGGCCTCGACCAGCCGGCGGTTTCACTCCGCCGGAGGGCCTGGGCATCCCGGGCCATGAGGAGAGTGTTCCAAAGGGACCGCGCGGGAATGCGACGTGGTTGCGGCCGGATTATGGCGGTTGGTCCGGTCCCGAACCTGTGGGGCGGAACTATTCCTGGATCGTGCAATCTTAAGATGGTATTCCGGGGAACTACCGGACAATCGGGGCGCTAATGTAGCCGCAGGGGCTACCATGCGCGGAGAAGGCTGCCTCTGTGGCAGCGGGGGTAAGAGCAGCGGAAGCCCGCAGCGATGGACCAGGACAGGCAGGGCAGCGACCAGCTGCCTTCAACCCCCGAGGAGGGGGCACAGGCGGAGAACGACGCCGGCAGCAGCGGCCTGCGGCGCGGCATCCTGTTCGGCCTGCTGTTCGCCAGTCCCTTCTGGATCGGGCTCGCCTACACGATCTGGTGGCTGCCGCGGTAACGCCCCGCCGTAGCGATTCGCGGGGTCAGCCCGGCCCCGCGATCTCCCGCACCACCTCCGCCAGGGCGAGGGAGGCGGTCAGGCCCGGCGACTCGATGCCGAAGAGATGCACCAGCCCCACCACACCATGCTCGCGCGGGCCTTGGATGACGAAATCCTGCGCCGGGGCGCCGGGCGGCACGGTCTTCGGCCGGATGCCGGAATAGCCGGGGGCAAGGGCGCCGTCCTTCAGATCGGGCCAGTAGCGGCGGATGGCGGCGTAGAAGCTGTCGCCGCGGCGCGGATCCACCTCATAGGCGATATGGTCCACCCATTCGACATCCGGCCCGAATCGGGCCTGGCCGGCCAGGTCGATGGTCAGGTGCGTGCCGAGCCCGCCCGGCACCGGCACCGGATAGATCAGGCGGGAGAAGGGGTTGCGGCCGGTCAGGGTGAAGTAGTTGCCCTTGGCGTAATAGGCCGGCGGCACCCGGTCCTGCGGCATGCCCTGGATGTTCCGGGCCAGTTGCGGCGCATGCAACCCGGCGGAGTTCACCAGGGTGCGGCAGCGCAGACGCATAGGCTCGGCGCCGCCGACCTCGATCTCGATTCCCGCATCCGTGGCGCGGCCTGAGAGGACCGGACTGTGGAAGGCGAAGACCGCGCCGGCATTCTCCGCATCGCCCTGCAGGGAGAGCATGTAGGCATGGCTGTCGATGATGCCGGTGGAGGGCGAGAGCAGCGCCGCGGTGCAGGAGAGCGCCGGCTCCATCGCCAGCGCCTCCGCCTGGCTCAGCAGGCGCAGATCCTGCACGCCATTCGCCGCCGCGCGGCCCTGGATGGAGAGGAGCTTCCCGGCCTCCTCCTCATTCGTCGCCACGATCAGCTTGCCGCAGTTGCGGTGCGGGATGCCGCGTTCCCGGCAATAGGCGTAGAGCATCTGCTTTCCGGCGACGCAGCTTCGCGCCATCAGGCTGCCGGCGGGGTAGTAGATGCCGGCATGGATGACCTCGGAGTTGCGGGAGGAGGTTTCCGTGCCGATGGCCTCCGCCCTTTCCAGCACCAGCACCTCGCGCCCGGCCAGGGCCAGCGCGCGCGCCACGGCCAGGCCGACGACACCGGCGCCGACCACTACGCAATCCACTTCGTCCATAGTGATTCTGTCGTCCCTCAGCGGCCCTGGAAGACCGGCTTGCGCTTCTCGCGGAAGGCGGCGAGGCCCTCCTTCAGGTCGGCGCTCTTCTTGCACTGCTCCAGCCGGGCCTCGAGCGCCGGCACGTCCAGCTTGCCGTGCGCGATCTCATTCAGCGCCCGCTTCATGCCCTGCACGGCGAGCGGCGCCATCTCCGCGATGCGCATGGCCAGCGCATCCACCCGCGCATCCAGTTCCGCCGCGGGCACCAGATCGGTCAGGTAGCCGATGCGCAGCATCTCCCGCGCGTCGATCCGCTCCGCGGTCAGGAACAGGCGCTTGGCGTTGTTCAGGCCGAGGCGCGAGACATAGCGGCGCATGCCGCTCTCGTAGTAATGAACGCCGAGGCGGCCGGCGGGCATGAACATCTCGATGCCCTCATGCCCGATGCGGAAGTCGCAGGCGAGGGCGAGGTCGGTGGAGCCTCCATAGACACCGCCATTCAGCCGGCAGATGGTCGGTACCTTCACCGCCTCCAGCCGGTCCACCATCGCCTCGAAGGAGGGGACGCCGCCGCTGCTGCCCTTCCCCTCGCTCTGCTCCGCCAGGTCGCCGAGATGATAGCCGGCGCTGAAGGCGCGGCCAGTGCCGGTGATGACCAGGACCCGTGCCGCCGCATCGCTATCCACCTGATCGAAGAGGCGCAGCAGGACCGGGATGTCCTCCGGCTGGATGCGGTTCAGGTAGCGGGGACGGTTCAACCGGATGGTGGCCCGGGCACCCTGAAAGGAGAGGGTCGGCACGCCGCTTTCGGGAATGGTCGTGGCCTGGGTTTCTGCTGCGGCGCTCATGGGGGCTTCCTCCGGCTCTCCGGGGGCTTTTGTGCCGGGGGGGTGCCGCGAGGGCAAGGGTGCTGGCGCCGGCGCCGCGCAGGGGGCACCATTATTGGCCGGACCAGATGAGGGGAGGGGCCCATGGCCGACCTGCCGCAGAGCGTGGACATCTTCGAGGAAGGCCCCCGCGAGGGCTTCCAGATCGAACCCGGACCGATCCCGAGTGCGGACAAGATCGCGCTGATCGAGGCGCTGTCCGATACCGGGCTGCGCCACATCCAGATCTGCTCCTTCGTCAATCCGCGGCTGGTGCCGGGCTGGGCGGATGCCGAGGCGGTGGCCGGCGGCTTCACCCCGCGCCCCGGCGTGCATTACGCGGCGCTCTGGTTCAACGAGAACGGACTGAACCGGGCGCTGGCCTTCCGCGACCGGCTGACCTTGGTGGGCTCCATCTCCCTGGCTGCCTCCGATGCCTTCTCGGTGAAGAACCTGAACCGCGACCATCAGGCGAATCTGGAGGCGATGCGCAAGCAGACCGCGGCGCATCTGAAGCACGGCATCCCGGTGACGCGCATCGGCGTGATGGCCGCCTTCGGCTGCAACTACCAGGGCGACATCACGCCGGAGCAGGTGGTGCGGACCGTGGCGGACGGCCTGGCCGTGGCCGCCGAATTCGGCGTGACCATCACCGATGTCTCGCTGGCCGACACCATGGGCTGGGCGACGCCGATCCGGATCGAGCGCGGCATCGGCGCGGTGCGGGAACGCTGGCCGGAGCTGCGCATAGGCCTGCACCTGCACGACACGCGCGGCCTGGCGGTGGCGAATGCGCATGCCGGGCTGAAGCTGGGCGTGACGCGCTTCGATTCCACCGTGGGAGGCCTGGGCGGCTGCCCCTTCGCAGGACAGAAGGGCGCGGCGGGCAATATCTGCACGGAGGAGCTGGTCCTGCTCTGCGAGGAAATGGGCATCCGCACCGGCGTCGATCTCGACCGGCTGATCGAGGTGGGACGGATGGCGGAGCGCATCGTCGGCCACCAATTGCCGTCCGAATTGCTGCGTGCCGGCAGCCTGGACGCCTTCCGGAAGAAGGCGGCATGAGCGGGCCTTCCGATGACCGCAGCGCCGGAGGGCGCGAAGGTCTGAATCAGCAGGCCGAATCGGTGCAGCCGCTGAAGGGCCTGAAGGTCCTGGAATTCAGCCACACCATCATGGGGCCCTGCGCCGGGCTGGTCCTGGCTGATCTCGGCGCCGAAGTGGTGAAGATCGAGCCGGCGCCGGCGGGCGACCACACCCGCCGCCTGCCCGGCTTCGCCTCCGGCTTCTTCGCCACCTTCAACCGCAACAAGCGCAGCCTGGCGCTGGACCTGAAGCGGGAGGAAGGCCGCGCCGTGGCGCACCGGCTGGCGGCACAGGCGGATGTGGTGCTGGAGAATTACGGGCCCGGCACCATGGAGCGCCTCGGCTGCGGCTGGGAGCAGTTGCAGGCGGTGAACCCGCGCCTGGTCTATCTGGCGCTGAAGGGCTTCCTCGCCGGGCCATACGAACACCGCCCTGCGCTGGACGAGGTGGTACAGTTCCAGGCCGGCCTCGCCTACATGACCGGCCCGCCGGGGCGGCCACTGCGCGCGGGGGCCTCCATCATTGACATCCTCGGCGCGGTCTTCGGCGTGACCGCGGTGCTGGCGGCGCTGCGCGAACGTGACGCGACGGGGAAGGGCCAGCGCGTCTCCAGCGCGCTGTTCGAGAGCGCGGTCTTCCTGATGGGCAGCCACATGGCTGGCCTTGCCGCGACCGGGGAGGAGCCGCCGCCCATGCCGGCGCGGCGCGGCGCCTGGGGCATCTACGATGTCTTCGAGACGGCGGATGGCCAACTCTTCGTCGGCGTCACCAGCGACCAGCAATGGGCGCGGTTCTGCGAGGTGTTCGGGCTGGGGGAAATGGCGGCGGATCAGCGCCTCGCCACCAATGCGCAGCGCGCGAAGGAGCGGAGCTGGCTGATCCCGGCCTTGCAGGATGTACTGAAGACCCTGCCGCAAGCGGTGGTGACGGAACGCTGCGAGAGGGCGGCGATCTCCTGGGCGCCGGTCGGCAAGCCGGCCGACCTGTTCACCGACCCGCACTTGCTGGCCAGCGGTGGGCTGCTCCGGACCGCGATCTCCGCCATGGGCGGCGGCGAGCTGGTCGGGCTGCCGGCCCTGCCGGTGGAATTCGGCACGGCGCGCGACCGCCCCGGCCTGCAACGCCAGCCACCGCGCATGGGAGAGCACAGCGCCGAGGTGCTGGCCGAGCCCGGCTTCGCGCCGCGGGAGATCGCGGCGCTGGAAGGGGCGGGCGTGATCGTCTCGGCACGCGGGGCCGGGGTCAGCGCCGGATAGCCGCCTCCCGCCGGGCGGTCCGCCAGGCGATGGCTGCGCCCACCAGCGGCAGCAGCGCCAGCAGGCCGAAGGCCAGGGCATAGGAGCGCACCGCCCCGACCAGCAGGCCGAGGATGGAGGGGCCCACCACCACCCCGGCGAAGGCCACGGCCAGCACGCCGCCTGCCGCATCCCCGGCCTTGCCGGGGGCGGCCAGCCGCGCCGCCTCCGCCATCAGCACGCCATTCCATGCGGCCGCGCTGGTGCCGAGCAGGCAGAACAGCCCCACCACCCCTGCGGAGGGCCAGGACCGCGCCACCGGCAGCAGGATGGCGCCGAGCGCGGTGATAAGGCCGATCCTCGCCAGGGTGCGCAGCCCGCTGCCGCCGCGATCCGCCACCAGCCCCCAGACCAGCCGCGCCGCGGCTCCGATCGCCTGAGTCGCCGCGGCCAGGCCGCCGGCCGCGACCGGGTCCCAGCCGAATTCCTCCACCAGCATCGTCACCGTGTAGGCGCCAAGCGCGAGCTGGAAGGCCGAGAACAGCCCCGATGTCGTGGCCAGCCCGGCCAATCCCGGCCTCTCCCGCAGCGCCGCGATCCCGCCGCCTGATCCCGCGCGCAGCGGATAATGCGGATCCCGCCCCGCATCCCAGGCAGCGCGGAAACGGCCGATGCCGGCCGCCGCCAGCAGAAGTGCCGCCGCCACGGCCACCACCGCGCCGCGCCAGCCGAGCAGCAGGGCGAGCGAGGGCAGCAGCAGTCCCGCCAGCGTGCCGCCGATCGGCACGCCGGTCTGCTTCACCGCGAAGATCATGTTGCGCTTCGATGGCGGGGTGAGCCGGCTCAGCACCTGGGAGGCCGCCGGGTTGGTCAGCCCGTAGCCAAGCCCGACCAGCAGCGATCCCAGCGCCGCCCCCGGCAGCCCGCCCAGCGCGATCAGCAGGCAGGCGATCCCGGCCGCGAGCAGCGCGATCTGCGTACAGCGCGCCGGCCCCCAGCGCTGCAACGCCCCGGCAGAAAGGGCGGAGACGGCGGAGGCCATGACATAGACCAGCGCCACCTGGTAGCCGATCCAGTACGGCTCGGCGCCGAGGTCGCGCGCCACTGTCGGCGCCAGCACCGGCAGCACGAAGGTGGTCAGTGTCGCCAGCGCCTGCGCGATCGTGGTGGCGGCCAGCGCGGGGTATAATCCGCCCGTGGATGCCAAGGCCGCTACCGCGACGTGGCGATGCCCATCAGCCGCATGCGCCGCCCCGGATCCGCATCAGCATCTCCGTCGTCATCTGCCGCAGATCGGTGATGCCGAGCATCGCCATGTTGCGGTTGATCTCCTCCCACAGCAGGGTGATGGCGTGGCGCACCCCCGGCTCCCCCGCCACCGCGGCCGCATAGAGGAAGGGCCGGCCGATAAAGACGAACTGCGCCCCCAGCGCCAGCGCCTTCAGCACGTCGGAGCCGCGGCGGACGCCGCCATCCAGCATCACCGCCATGCCGCCCGCCTCCGCCGCGATCTCCGGCAGGGCGCGCAGCGGAGATATGGCGCCGTCCAACTGCCGCCCGCCATGGTTGGAGACGATGACGCCATCCACGCCGCTCTCCCGCGCGATCCGCGCATCCTCCCGCGCCAGGATGCCCTTCACGATCAGGTGCCCCGGCCAGCGCCGGCGGATCAGCTCCAGATGCTCCCAGGACAGCCCGTCGCGGCTGCCGAAGGCGCGGGTCAGGTTGGATGACAGCACCGGCGGGCCACGATAGGCGTCCATGTTCTCGAAATGCGGCATCCCGTGCTTCCACAGGGTCCGCAGCGCGGTGCCGAACAGCCAGCGCGGATGGCTGATCCCCTGCCAGGCCAGCCAGGGCGTCGGGCGCAGCGGCAGGCTGTAGCCGTTGCGGACATTGTTCTCCCGGTTGGCGGAAACCGGCACGTCCACGGTCAGCACGAAGGTGTCGAAGCCGGCGGCGATGACGCGGTCCACCAGCGGCTCGATCCGCGCCGGCTC
>CALGVL010000241.1 GCA_937930165.1 uncultured Acetobacteraceae bacterium | reverse complement strand
GATGGCGCCGAAGCCCCCCAAGGACGAGACGTAAGGCAGGCTGAGGATGCACGACATCAGGGTGGTGCGCGCCGATCCGGCGGCATTCGATGCGGCCATGGCGCGGCGAGGGTTGCCGCCCGTGGCGGAGCAGATCCTGGCGCAGGATGCGAAGCGCCGGGCCGCGCAGCAGGCCCTGCAGGAGAAGCAGGCACGGCGCAACGCGCTGGCGAAGGAGATCGGCCAGGCGAAGCGCCAGGGCGCCGACACTTCGGCGCAGGAGCGGGAGGCGGCTGCCCTCCGCGGCGAGATGGAGGCGCTGGAGGCCGAGGCCGCCGCCGCCGACCGTGCCCAGACCGCTCTGCTCGAAGCACTGCCGAATATCCTGGACGCCGAGGTGCCGGAAGGCCGGGACGAGACGGCCAATGTCGTCCTGCACCAGCACGGCACCCCCCAGGACTTCGATTTCACCCCCAGGCAGCATTTCGAGCTCGGCGAGGCGCTCGGCCTGATGGATTTCGCCTCCGCCGCCAAGCTGGCCGGTAGCCGCTTCACCGTGCTGAAGGGCGCCCTGGCGCGGCTGGAGCGTGCCCTGGGCCAATGGATGCTCTCCCGGCACACGGAAATGCACGGCTATACCGAGGTCGCCGTGCCGCTGCTGGTGAACGATGCCACCATCTATGGCACCGGCCAGTTGCCGAAATTCGCCGAGGACCTGTTCCGCACCACCGATGGCCGCTGGCTGATCCCGACCGCCGAGGTGCCGCTGACCAACTTCGCGGCCGGGGAGATCATTCCCGAAGCCGCGCTGCCCTTCCGCTACACGGCGCTCTCGCCCTGCTTCCGCTCGGAGGCCGGCAGTGCCGGCAGGGACACGCGGGGGATGCTGCGGCAGCACCAGTTCAACAAGGTCGAGCTGGTCTCGATCACCCGTCCCGAGGACAGCGAGGCCGAGCATGAGCGCATGACGCGCTGCGCCGAGAGTATCCTCACCGAACTCGGTCTGGTCTGGCGCCGTGTCTTCCTCTGCGCCGGCGATACCGGCTTCTCCGCCGCCCGGACCTATGACCTGGAGGTCTGGCTACCGGGGCAGGGGGCGTGGCGGGAGATCTCCTCCTGCTCGAACTGCCGGGATTTCCAGGCGCGGCGGATGAACGCCCGCTACCGCCCGGCGGAGGGCAAGGGCACCGGCTTCGTCCACACCCTGAACGGCAGCGGCGTGGCGGTCGGCCGGGCCCTGATCGCGGTGATGGAGAGCTGCCAGCAGGCGGACGGCTCCATCCTGGTGCCCGAGGTGCTGCGGCCCTGGATGGGCGGGATGGAGCGCATCAGCCGGTAGGAAGGTGGCTCAGGCCACCTTCACCCCCAGCCGGCCGGCCAGGTCCTGGATGAACTGCCAGGCCACGCGGCCCGAGCGCGCGCCACGCGTGACCGACCATTCATTGGCCTGCTTGCGCAACTCCTCCTCCGGCAGGTCCAGGCCGTAGGCGCGGGCATAGCCCTCGACCATGGCGAAATAGGTCGGCTGGTCACAATTGTGGAAACCGATCCACAGACCGAACCGGTCGGAGAGCGAGACCTTCTCCTCCGTCGCCTCGGAAGGATTGATGGCGGTGCTGCGCTCGTTCTCGATCATGTCGCGCGGCATCAGGTGGCGGCGGTTGGAGGTGGCGTAGAACAGCACATTCGCCGGGCGCCCCTCGATGCCGCCGTCCAGCACCGATTTCAGTGCCTTGTAATCGGCATCCTCGCGCTCGAAGGACAGGTCGTCGCAGAAGACCAGGCAGCGGCGATCCTGGGCGCGGAGGATGTTCAGCAACTCCGGCAGGGTGCGGATGTCCTCCCGGTGGATCTCGATCAGGGCCAGGCTGCCCGGCGATTCGGCGTTGGCAGCGGCATGCGCGGCCTTGACCAGAGAGGACTTGCCCATGCCGCGGGCGCCCCAGAGCATCACATTGTTCGCCGGGAATCCGCGGGCGAAGCGCAGCGTGTTCTCCAGCAGGATGTCCTTCTGCCGGTCAACGCCCTGTAACAACGCGATTTCCACCCGGGAGACGCGGGGGACCGGGGCGAGGCGCGGCGAGGGCTGGGGGTGCCAGACGAAGGCATCCGCCCCGGTCAGGCTGGGCGGCTGCGGGGCCGGCGGAGCGAGGCGCTCCAGCGCCTCTGCGATGCGAGTGAGCGCCGGCAACAAGGCATGGTCCATGATCGGGTCCGGAACGAATTCGCGCCATTGACGCGCTATTGACGGGGAAGGGCGGGAAGCTAGTTTCCCGGCGATTCCCCTGCAAGCCGGAACCAGAACAGGAAGCCCCCCGGGATGCTCATCTCCCCCGCCTATGCGCAGGACGCCCTCGGTGGCGGCGCGGCCCTCGCCACGCAGATACTGCCACTCATCCTCATCTTCGCCGTCTTCTACTTCCTGCTGATCCGGCCGCAGCAGAAGAAGCAGAAGGAGCACCGCGCAATGCTCCAGGCGCTGAAGCGCGGCGACCGGGTGCTGACCGCTGGCGGAATCATCGGCCAGGTGACGCGGGTGAAGGAGGGCGTGGACGAGGTCGAGGTGGAGATCGCCCCCAATGTCCGCGTCAGCGTGTTGCGCCAGACCATCGGCGACGTCTTCAAGCCGGTGCCGGCGAATGACGCCAAGAGCACCGTGAAGAGCTGATCGCCCGCCACACAGCTGGGAATTGCGAAGGGCGCCGGGGATATCCCCGGCGCCCTTGCCTTATCCGGAACCGGCAACGGCGTAAGCCGAGCCGGCTCATTCGGGCGGCTTCAGGCGGTCTGGCCGACCTTCAGGCCGCCGGAAGCGAGGAAGCTGTCCACCACCTCCCAGTTCACCAGCTTGTCCAGGAAGTTCTGCAGGTAGTCCGGGCGGCGGTTGCGGAAGTCCAGATAGTAGGCGTGCTCCCAGACATCGCAGCCGAGAATCGGCGTGCCTTCACCCGTGGAGATCGGGTTGGCGCCGTTCGGCGTCTTGGTCACCTTCAGCTTGCCGTCCGGGCCAATGATCAGCCAGGCCCAGCCGGAGCCGAATTGCGTCGCGCCGGCCTGCTTGAAGGCCTCCTTGAACTGCTGGAGACCGCCGAGATCCTGGTCGATCTTGGCGGCGAGCCGGGCAGGCAGCTTGTCCCCGCCGCCCTTCGGCGACATGATCTGCCAGAACAGGCAATGGTTCCAGTGCTGGCCGGCCTGGTTCAGCACGGGCAGGCCCTCGGCGCCCTGCTTGCCGGCCTCGGCCACGATCTCCTCGAGCGACTTGCCCTTCAGGCCCTTGCTCTCGATCATGCCGTTCAGCGCCACGACATAGGCGTTGTGATGCTTGCCGTGATGGAGTTCGAGCGTCTCCTGGCACATGCCTTGGCCGGCGAGCGCATTCTCGGAATAAGGCAGCGGCGGCAGGCTGAAGGCCATTGGTCTTCTCCCTTGGATCTGGCTTCGGCGAAGCGGCAATCGCCCCCGGAACATTGCCAGGGGCCCCGGACAGCTAGGCGCCACCCATGGGCGCGTCAAGCAAGCCGCTTTGGCTTGCGGCGGGGCCGGCTTGGTCCATAAGGCGGGCAATGGCGGATGCACCCTCCCTTACCGGCGTGGCCGGGCTGGCCCGGCGGCACGATCCGGACCGCTTCCTCTGCGCCCTCTTCGCGCCGCCGGAGCGGCGGGAGGCGCTGTTCACACTTATTGCTTACAACCACGAACTCGCCCGGGCGCGGGAGGCGGCGCGGAACCCGCTGATCGCGCTGATGCGCCTGCAATGGTGGCGGGAGGCGGTGGAGCACGCTGCCGCCGGCAAGCCGCCGCGGCGGCATGAGGTGGCGGAGCCGCTGCATGCGGCGATTACGGCGGGCGCCCTGGACCCGGCCGACCTGACCGCCATGGCCGATGCACGCGAGGCCGAGGCGGAGGAAGGCGGCATCCCGACCGAAGCGGCCTTCAACGCCTATCTCCGCAGCACTGCCGGCGGCTTCGCGGTGGCTGCGGGCCGGTTGCTGGGCGCGCCGCTGGACCTGCTGCCCGCCTTGCAGGAGGCCGGCGCGGCCTATGGCCTCGCCGGGGTGCTGCGCAGCCTGCCGGCACTGGCCGGGCAGGGGCGCTGCCTGTTGCCGCAGGACGCCCTGGCGGCAGCCGGCCTGACGCCGGAAGCCGTGATCGCGGAGCCGGAGTCGGAGGTGGTGCGGAAGGCGGTATCCGGCCTCGCCGGCCCCGGCCTGGATGGGGCACGGGGGGTTGCGGCGCGGCTTCGTGGCCTTCCACGCGCGGCGCTGGCGGCGGCGCTGCCGCTGGTGCTGGCGCGCCGGGATCTCAGGCGCCTCGCCCGTGTGGGCAGGGCGCCGGCGGAGCGCGGCCTGGGCGACCGGCTGGCAGTGATGGCGGCGGGGCTCCGCGGTCGGGTCTGAGCCGGTCCTCGCCATTCCCGTCCGGGGCGCCCTAGGATACCGGCAAGCCGATGGGAGGAAAGCGATGACGGTGCAGGCTCTCGGCTATGTCGGCATCGAGGCACGGTCGCCGGAGGACTGGGCAGGTTACGGCACGAATTTCCTCGGGCTCCAGCTTGCCGAGCGCAGCGCCAGCCAACTCGTCTTCCGCATGGATGACCGGAAGCAACGCCTGGTGGTCACACCGGGGGAGCGGGACAGCGCCCGCTTCTTCGGCTGGGAAGTCGCCGATGCCGCCGCGCTGGAGGCGGTCGCCGCCAGGCTGGACGCGGCCGGAGTGGCCGTGACCCAAGGCAGCCGCGCCCTTGCCGACCAGCGGCGCGTCGCCGGGCTGATCACCTTGCAGGACCCCATCGGCAACCGGATCGAGCTGGTGCATGGCGCCGAAACCACCGACGCGCCCTTCATCCCCGGCCGCAACATCAGCGGCTTCCGCACCGGGGCGCTCGGCATGGGCCATGCAGTGCTGACCGTGCCGCGCATGGCGGAGGTGCTGCCCTTTTACCGGGACCTGCTGGGCTTCCGCGTCTCCGACTACGTGACCAATCCCTTTCATGCCTACTTCCTGCATGTGAACCCGCGCCACCACAGCCTGGCGCTGATCGAAACCGGCAGCGCCGGTCTGCACCATCTGATGGTCGAATTGTTCAGCCTCGACGATGTCGGCCAGGGCTATGATCTGGCGATGCTGGAGGAAGGGCGGATCGCCACCTCACTCGGCCGCCATACCAACGACTTCATGACCAGCTTCTATGCCCGAACGCCCGGTGGTTTCCTGATGGAATATGGCTGGGGCGGCCGGACCGTGGATCCCGCCACCTGGCAGCCGGTGGAGATGCATTCCGGTCCGAGCCTCTGGGGCCATGAGCGCGACTGGGGCTCAGCGGAAATGCGCGCTGAGGCGCGGCGGCTGCGACTGAAGGCGGCGCGGGACGGAGAGCGCCAGCCGGTGCAGGTGCTGCCCGGCAACCACACCCTCATCCGCGGCGAATGTGCCTGGTGGGACAGGGCCGTGCGCGGGCATTGAGCCGGATGACACGCCCGAAGATCCTGATCGCCGGCGCCGGAATCGGCGGCCTCACCGCTGCGCTCTCGCTCATCCGGCGCGGCTTCCCGGTGGAGGTCCACGAACAGGCCGCCGAGCTGAAGGAGGTCGGCGCCGGCGTGAGGCGGTGGCGGCGAGTTCTTGCGAGACGCCGGGCAAGGAAATCCGGCTCTGGAGCACGGGGCAGAGCTGGGCGCCCTTCGATCTCGTGCGCGAATGCGTGGAGCGCTACGGCTATCCCTATTGCACCGTCTATCGTCCGGACCTGCTCGCGGTACTGGAGCGCGCGGTGCGGGAGGCGGCGCCGGGCGCCATCTGCCTCAGCCGGAAGGCAATCGGCTTCGAGGAGGCCGGCACGCGCATCCGGCTCCACTTTGCCGGTGGCGGCAGCGTGGAGGGCGATGCGCTAATCGGCGCCGACGGCATCCATTCCGTCATCCGCCGGCAGCTCTGGGGTGAGGATGCTGCGCGCTTCGTCGGCCTCTATGCCTGGCGCGGCGTGATTCCGATGGAGCGCCTGCCGGCACATCTCTGCCGATCCGTCTCAACCAACTGGGTTGGGCCCGGTCGGCATGTGGTGCATTAGCCCCTGCGGCAATTCCGGCTGATGAATGTGGTCGGCCTGGTGGAGGGCGCAGACTGGCAGGTCGAAAGCTGGACCGCCCGCGGCACCCATACCGAGAAGCGCGCCGATTTCGCCGGCTGGCATGAGGATGTGCACAGCCTCATCGATAATATCCAAACGCCCTTCCGCTGGGCCCTGCTCACACGCGATCCGCTGCCGGTCTGGGGGCAGGGCAGGGTGACGCTGCTCGGCGATGCTTGCCATCCGACGCAGCCATTCCCGGCACAGGGCGCGGTGCGGGCGATGGAGGGTGGCTTCATCCTGGCCCGCGCCCTCGCCGGATTCGATGATGTCGAGACGGCGCTTCGCCGCTACGAGGATGCACGGCGCGACCGCACCGCCCGCATGGTCCGCGGCAGCAGCGAGAACACCAGGCGCTTCCACAACCCGGAACTGGCCCATTTCGCCGGCGCTGCCGCCTATGTGGACCGCGAGTGGCAGCCGGAGCGGGTCCGGGAGCGCTATGAATGGTTTCTCGCCTACGATGCCACAAAGGTGCCACTCTGACGGCCGCCACCTGGGAGGACCGCGATGACCGAGACGCTCGCCACCCGCATCGGTGCCTTCGCCGCCGGCTTCACCGCCGCAGAGATGACGGCCGAGGAAGCCCGCCTCGCCCGCCGCGCCCTGCTCGACACCGTCGCTTGTGCCCTCGGCGGCCTGCGCGAGCCCGCGACCGCCATGGCGCTGCGCTATGCCCGCAAGGTGAGCGGCCCTGGTGTCGCGCATGTCTGGGGCACGGATACACGGCTCGGCGTTGAGCAAGCGGGCTTCGTCAATGGCGTCTCGGGGCATGTCCTGGACTATGATGACGTGACCGCCCCGCTGCGGGGCCATCCCTCCGTCGCCATGCTGCCAGCGCTGGTCGCCCTGGCGGAGGCGGAAGGGAAGGGGCTGGACGCGGTCTGCGCCGCCTATGTCGCGGGCTTCGAGGTCGCCGGCCGCATCGCCGAGGCGATCGGGGATGAGCACTACGCCAAGGGCTGGCACGCCACCGCCAGCATCGGCCTGCTCGGCGCCACTGTCGCCTGCGCCAGCCTGCTGCGGCTGACCGCGAGGCAGGCGGCGGATGCCATCGGCCTTGCCGTGGCGCAAGCGGCGGGCAGCCGGGAGAATTTCGGCACCGACGCCAAATCCTTCCAGGCGGGCCACGCCAACCGTGCCGCGCTGCAAGCCGTGCTGCTGGCGCGGGAGGGCTTCTCCTCCTCCCCCGCCGTGCTGGAGGGGCCGCGCGGCTATCTCGCCCTCTACGGCCATGGCGAGGATCTGGCGGCGGCGCTGGATGGCCTCGGCAGCACGCCGCGGCTGCTGCTGCGCGCGGGGCTGGAGGTGAAGAAGTATCCCCTCTGCTACGCCACCCATCGCGCGCTGGATGGGCTGCTCGACCTCAAAGCCGAGACCGGCGTGGCGCTGGCGGATGTGGCATCGGTCGAGGTGGAGGGCAGCGCCCGCTCCTTCGCCCCGCTGCTGCATGACCGGCCGCAAACGGGGTTGGAGGCGAAATTCTCCATGCAATACGCCGTCGCCGCCTCTCTCGCCGATGGCCGCGTCACCCTGGCGAGCTTCGAGGACGCCGCCGTGCGGCGCCCGGAGATCCAGGCTTTCCTGCCCAGGGTCAGCAAGCGTGAGGCCGCCGGCGCGCTGCAGCCGCGCTACACGGAAGTCACGCTGCACCTGCGCGACGGCCGCACCCTGCACCGCCGGACGGAGGCGCTGCGTGGCGGCCCCACCCTGCCGCTCTCGGATGCCGAACTGACGGCGAAGCTCGCCGATTGCATCGCCTATTCCGGCATCGCGGTGGATGCGGAGAAGCTTGCGGCGGCGGTCCTCGATCCCGCCGACCGCAAGCTCTCCGACATCCTGGCGCTGCTGGTGCCGGTGCGCGCCGCGGCGGAATAGCCGCGATCCAGGTCAGTCCACCCGGATGTTGTTCGCCTGGATGACCTGGCGGAAGCTCTCGCGGTGCTCCCGCAGATAGGCGGCGAAGGCGTCCGGACCGCGCGGCTGCATCTCGACGCCGATGGAGGCGTAGCGCTCCTTCACTTCCGGCGCCTGCATCGCCTTCTGGCATTCCGCGGCCAGACGGTCGATGATCGGGCGGGGCGTGCCGGCGGGGACCATGTAGCCGCCGAAGGCGCCGACATCGAAGCCCGGCAGATTCGCCGCCTCCGCCAGCGGCGGGACGCCAGGCGCCAGGCTGCTGCCTCGCTCCAGCGAGATGCCGAGCGCGCGCAGATTGCCCTGCCGCACCAGCGGGCCGGTCGCGGCCAGGGTGTCCACGGCAAAATCGACCTGCCCGGCCATCACCGCGGTCATCGCCGGCCCGCTGCCCTGGAAGGGGACATGCACCGTGATCTGGTCCAGCCCCACGCGGCTCAGGAACATCAGGGTGATCAGATGCGCCGCCGCCCCGGTGCCGGAGGAGGCATAGGTGTACTTGCCCGGCTCAGCCTTCACCCTGGCGATGAATTCCCGGACGTCCTTGGCCGGGAAATCCTTCCGCACCACCAGGAGATAGGGTGAGATGATGAACATCGCGACCGGCGCGAAGTCCCGCTCCGGGTCGTAGGGCGTGCGCTGCACCAGCGGCGCGGTGGTGATCGGCCCGGTGGAGGCGGCGAGGATGGTGTAGCCATCCGGCGCCGCCTTGGCGACCGCATCCGTGCCGATCATGCCGCCGGCACCGGCGCGGTTCTCGGGCACCACGGTTTGGCCCCATTGCTCGGAGACGCGCTGCGCCATGACCCGGGCCATCAGGTCCGTCGCCTGGCCGGGTGGCCAGGGGATGATCATGCGCACCGGCCGGTTGGGATAAGCCCCTTGGGCGGCGGCCGGCCGCAAGGCACCGGCGCCTGCCAGCCCTGCGGCGCCGAGAAGCATGCTTCGGCGGTTCATTCTTGACGTTCCCCCTGTCGTTCTGCGGCCCAATCCATCCCCTATGGCCGCCTTCGGGGCAGTCTGAGCCGGACGGCGGCTGTTGCGCAAGCGTCCTGTGTTCCGCCGGCCGGGTCGCCTGCAAGCTGGGGGCGCCGATTCGGACCAGCGGGCCTGACGGCCCGCCGGTCACCGGGCCGCTGCTCAGTAGACCACGACCGAGCGGATGGACTCGCCCTTCTCCATCAGCTCGAAGCCCCAATTGATCTGCTCCAGCGGCAAGGTGTGGGTGATCAGGCTGTCGATGTCGATCTTCCCCTCCATGTACCAGTCCACGATCTTCGGGACATCGGTACGACCGCGCGCCCCGCCGAAGGCGGTGCCCTTCCAGACGCGGCCGGTGACGAGCTGGAAGGGACGGGTCGCGATCTCCTCACCGGCGCCGGCCACCCCGACGATGATGCTTTCGCCCCAGCCGCGATGGCAGCATTCCAGCGCCTGCCGCATCACCTGCACATTGCCGATGCATTCGAAGGAGAAATCGGCTCCGCCATCGGTCAGGTCGATGACCGCCTGCACCACCTTGTCGCGGCCGACCTCATCCGGATTGATGAAATGCGTCATTCCGAATTTCCGGCCCAGCGCCTCCCGCGCCGGGTTCAGGTCGATGCCGATGATCTTGTCCGCGCCCACCATCCGGGCGCCCTGCACCACATTGAGGCCGATGCCGCCGAGGCCGAAGACCGCGACATTGGCCCCCGGCCAGACCTTTGCGGTGTTGATGACGGCGCCGATGCCGGTGGTGACGCCACAGCCGATATAGCAGACCTTGTCGAAGGGCGCGTCCTCCCGGATCTTCGCCAGCGCGATCTCCGGCAGGACGGTGAAATTCGCGAAGGTCGAGCAGCCCATATAGTGCATGATCTGCGTGCCGTCGCAGCGGAAGCGGCTGGTGCCGTCCGGCATCACGCCCCGGCCCTGTGTCGCGCGAATGGCAGTGCAGAGGTTGGAGCGCCGGCTGAGGCAGGTTTTGCATTGCCGGCATTCCGGCGTGTAGAGCGGGATCACATGGTCACCGGGCTTCAGGCTGGTAACGCCGGCGCCGACCTCCCGCACCACGCCGGCGCCCTCATGGCCCAGGATGGCGGGGAACAGCCCTTCCGGGTCGCGGCCGCTCAGCGTGTACTGGTCGGTGTGGCAGATGCCGGTGGCCATCACCTCCACCAGCACTTCGCCGGGCTTCGGGCCCTCGATCTCGATGGTCTCAATGCTGAGCGGCTTCCCTGCCGCCCAGGCCACCGCCGCGCGTGTCTTCATGACCAGGCTCCGTATTCGACCGGCATCCAGGATGGCGGCGCCGGCCGATACGGTCCAGGGCAGTGCCGGTCCCGGCCCGGCCCTTCCGCCGCCCCTATGGCCGCACGGTGAAACGGCTGATCCCGGGCTCCCGCAGCTTTTCCGCCAGGTCGGCGAATTCGCAGAGCAGTCTGCGAGTCTGCCGGGGGTCGATGATTTCCTCCACCCAGAAGGCTTCTGCGGTGCGGAGAGGGGAACGCAGCTTCTGCAGCCGCGCCTCGATCTCCTCCATCTTCGCCGCACGGTCCTCTGCAGCGTCGAGTTCGGCGCGGTAGGCCGCCTCGATGCCCCCTTCCAACGGCAGCGAGCCCCAGCGGGCGGAGGGCCAAGCATAGCGCAGCGAGAAGCGTCCGGCCGGCTGGTGCACCACCCCGGCAACGCCGAAGGCGTTGCGGACGATCACGGTGCACCAGGGCACGGTGGACTGGTTCACCGCCGCCATGGCGCGCACGCCCCAGCGGATGGTCGCCGCCTTTTCCGCCTCCAACCCAATCATGAAGCCGGGGCAGTCCATCAGGTAGACGACCGGCAGGTGGAAGGTCTCGGCCAGATCCACGAAGCGCACCACCTTGGCGCAGGCATCCGCGGTCCAGGAGCCGGCGTAGTAGAAGGGATCTCCCGCCATCACCGCCACCGGCAGACCGTTCAGCCGCGCGAGGCCGGTGATGACGGAGCGTCCGAAATGCCGGCCCATCTCGAAGAAGCTGCCCCGGTCCACCATGCTCTCGATGATCGGGCGCATCCGGTAGGGCTTACGGATGTCGCGCGGGACGGCGGAGAGTAGCGACTCATCGGTGCGCCCCGGATCGTCCGCGCATTCCGTCCGCGCAGGCAATTCGAAGACCGAGGCGGGGAGGTAGGAGAGGAAGCGCCGGGCGGCTTCGAAGGCCTCCTCCTCGGAATCGACGGCATGGTCCACGGCGCCGCTGCGGGTCTGGATTTCCCAGCCGCCGAGTTCCTGCTTGGACAGGTCCTGGCCAAGCCGTGCCACCACCGGCGGCCCGGCGACGAACATGGCCGAGGTGTCCTTGGTCATGATGGAGAAATGGCTCGCTGCCAGCCGCGCCGCGCCCAGCCCGGCGACCGAGCCGAGCCCGAGCGCCACCACCGGCACTCGGGAAAGGTTGTCACAGGTATGGTGATACAGCCAGGTTCCGCCCACGCCGCCCGGCAGGTTGGCCCGCCCGGTGGTTTCGATGGTCCTGACCGAGCCGCCGCCGCCGGAGCCCTCGATGATGCGGATGATCGGCAGGCGGAGATCAGCTGCCATGCGCTCCGCCATGATCGGCTTCTCGCGGATGGTGGCGTCGGCACTGCCGCCGCGGACAGTGAAGTCGTCGCCCACGACGACGACCGGCCGACCGTCCAGCAGGCCGCGGCCCATGACGCAATTGGAGGGGGTGAAGGATGTCAGGTTCCCCTGCGCGTCGTAATGCGCCTTGCCGGCGATGGCGCCCACCTCGTGGAAGCTGCCGGCATCCAGCAGCCGGTCGATGCGCTCCCGGACCGTGAGCCGCCCGCCCTCATGCTGCCGCCGGATCTTGTCAGGGCCGCCCATGGCGTGGGCCAGTGCCTCCCGCTGACGCAGTTCATCGAGTTCGGGCTGCCAATTCATGCCGTATCGTTCCTCTCCGTTTGGGGTGAGTTCAGCATGCGGCGGCGCGGTAAGATAGCCGTCCGGGGCGCGGCGGGCGGAGTTTAAGCCAAGCCCGACATTTGGTAAGGCAGATGCAGAAAGGGCTGTAAGAAGCAGATTTTAAAGCAAACAGGCAGCTAGGCCGTTCCGAACATAGAGCTTAAGCTTATCCTATTAAGCTTTTGTCTTTTCAAGAAATATCATCCGATAAGAATCCCGCCGTCATGGCAGCGCATTCCCGTCCCGCGCTAGCCATCCTATCTTCGCCTTGGACATGCCAGAGGAGGGAAGGATGCGTGAGGCCAAATTGACCGGCCCGGACGCCTGCATCGTCGGTTGGGCGCACACGCCCTTCGGCAAGCTGGAGGAGCCGGATCTGGAATCCCTGCTGGCCCGCGTCGCCCGTGCCGCCATCGAGGATGCCGGCATCTCCCCGGCCGAAATCGATGCCGGTTTCGTCGGCGTCTTCGGCGAGGGCTTCACCGATCAGGGCTTCCCGGCCTCGCTGGTTCTGCAATCCGTTCCGGAATTACGCTTCAAGCCGCTGACGCGCTTCGAGAATGCCTGCGCCACCGGCAGCGCCGCCATCCATGGCGCGCTGGACTTCCTGGCGGCGAAGCGCGGCCGTTTCGCCCTGGTGCTGGGCGCGGAGAAGATGACCGCCACGCCGGGGCCGAAGGTGGGCGACATCCTGCTCTCGGCCAGCTACCGCAAGACCGAGCAGGACATCAAAGGCGGCTTTGCCGGCGTCTTCGCCCGCATCGCGGAAGCCTATTTCCAGCGCCATGGCGACCAGTCCGATGCCCTGGCCGCTATCGCCGCCAAGAACCACGCCAACGGCGTGGACAATCCTTACGCGCAGATGCGCAAGGATCTCGGCTTCGCCTTCTGCAGGCAGGAGAGCGAGAAGAACCCCTTCGTCGCACCGCCACTGAAGCGCACCGATTGCAGCCTAGTCTCGGACGGCGCCGCAGCGCTGGTCATCACCGATGCCGAAACCGCCAAGGCGATGGACAAGGCCGTGCGCTTCCGCGCCGCGGTGCAGGTGAACGACTTCATGCCCATCGCCAGTCGCGACATCATCCGCTTCGAAGGTCCGCGCGAGGCCTGGAAGCGGGCGCTGGACCAAGCCGGCCTCGGCGCGGTCACGGATCTCTCCTTCGTCGAGACGCATGACTGCTTCACCATCGCCGAACTCATCGAATACGAGGCGATGGGCCTGACGCCCGAAGGGCAGGGCGCCCGCGCCGTGCTGGAGGGCTGGACCGCCAAGGACGGCAAACTGCCGGTCAACCGCTCCGGCGGGCTGAAGTCCAAGGGCCATCCGATCGGCGCCACCGGGGTTTCGATGCATGCGCTGGCGGCCATGCAACTCACCGGCCAGGCAGGAGCTATGCAACTGCCGAAGGCCGAGCTGGGTGGCGTCTTCAACATGGGCGGCGCCGCGGTGGCGAATTACGTCTCCATCCTCGAACGCGTGGGCTGATGGACGCCAAGGATCAGGTTCTCTGGGTCTATGTGACGGCCGCCGAGGTTGAGGAGGCGCGGCGGATCGGCCGGGCGCTGGTGGAGGAGGGGCTCGCCGCCTGCGTGAACCTCCTGCCTGGCCATACCGCGATCTATCGCTGGGAAGGGAAGCTGGAGGAGGCGGCGGAGGCCGCCTTCCTAGCCAAGACCACCGCAGGGCAGTTCGAGGCGCTGCGCGCCCGGATCCGCGCCCTACACAGCTACACGCTGCCCTGCATCCTTGCCCTGCCCACCGGGGCAGGGGATGCAGATTTCCTGGACTGGGTGCGGGCGCAGGTCGCGCCCGGCTGATCAGCCGGGCAGCAGCACCATCGCGGTCGCCTGTGCCGCGATGCCCTCGCCGCGGCCGATGAAGCCCAGCCGCTCCGTGGTGGTTGCCTTCACATTGATCCGTCCGGGCTCCACCCCGAGCAGTTCCGCCAGCCTGGCCTGCATGGCAGCGGCATGCGGGCCGATGCGCGGCTTCTCGCAGAGCAGCGTCACATCGGCATTGGCCAGGATGCCGCCGCGCGCGGCGATCCGCTCTGCGGCGTGACGCAGGAAGATGGCGCTGTCGGCATCCTTCCAGCGCATCTCGCTTGGCGGGAAGTGGCGGCCGATATCGCCTTCTGCCAGCGCACCATAGATCGCATCGCAGAGGGCGTGGATGCCGACATCGGCATCGGAATGCCCCTCCAGCCCGAATTCGCAGGGCACGGTCACGCCGCACAGCACCATGGGGCGGCCGGCGGCGATGCGGTGCACGTCGAAGCCGGTGCCGATGCGGGGCAGCAGGTTCGCGGTCAGCATGGCAGCCACACGGTCCAGATCCTCCGGAAAGGTGATTTTCACGTTGTTTTCAGAGCCCTCGACCAGCATGACCGGCTGGCCGGCGGCCTCCAGCAATTGGGCGTCGTCGGTCGCCTCCTCATGCGCGGCCCGGTGCGCTTCCAGCAGCACCGGGAAGCGGAAGGCCTGCGGCGTCTGGGCCCTGAACAGGCCGGCGCGCGGAATGGTGGCGGCGATCCGTCCGGCCTCGCCGCGCTTCAGTGTATCCGCCACCGGCTGGGCCGGGATCGCGCCCGGCACCTCCCGCAACGCCGCCAGCAGCCGCGCGACGGTGCCGCGCGGCACTACTGGCCGGGCGGCATCATGCACCAGCACGACCTCCGGCGGGGGCTCCTGTCGTGCCAGGGCCTCCAGCCCGGCCCGCACGCTGTCCTGCCGTTGCGCGCCGCCGGGCACCGGCGGCAGGGCGGGCAGGCCCTCCAGCAGCGCCGCAACCTGCTGCTCCTCGCCTGCCGCGCAGACCGGCTGGATCACCTGGACCAGCCCATCCGCCAGCAGCGCCTCGGCCGCATGGCGCAGCACCGGGCGGCCGAGGAGAGGGAGATATTGCTTGGGGCGCTCCGCCCCGAAGCGGCTGCCCCGGCCCGCGGCCATGAGAAGGGCGGCTGTCCCGCCGGCGGTAGAGGGGGCCGGCAGCCGCGAATCGGCCGGCCCGGTCGAAACGGTTTGCATGGCGGCGGACCCTAGCGGCCGATGCTCCAAGGCAACAGAGGGGCGTGGCACTGGTCAGAATGTGTTGCAGAACAACATCACTTCCCGTATTTTGCCCAAATCATGAGCATTTCCACGCCTGATACCCAGGCCCGGCCTACGGCGCTGCCCGCCTTACGGCCGCTCGACCTCGGCGGCGTCAGGATCGAGACACCGGTTTATCTGGCGCCAATGTCGGGGGTGAGCGACTTGCCCTTCCGCCGCCTCGCCCGTGCCCAGGGCACCGGCATGGTGGTCAGCGAGATGATCGCCAGCCAGGCCATGGTGCGGGAGAACCGGCAGACCCTGAAGATGGCGGAGGTGGACGGCTTCGGCGCGCCCTCCGCTGTGCAGCTTGCCGGCTGCGATCCTACGGTGATGGCAGAGGCGGCGAAGCTCGCCGTGGATCGTGGCGCGGCGATCGTCGATATCAATTTCGGCTGCCCGGTGAAGAAGGTGGCGGTCGGCCAGCAGGCCGGCAGCGCCTTGATGCGCGACGAGATCCAGGCCGCGCGCATCCTGGAAGCCACCGTGCGCGCCGTCTCCGTGCCGGTGACGCTGAAGATGCGCATGGGCTGGGACCACAACAGCCTGAACGCGCCCCGCCTCGCCCGCATCGCGGAGGAGAGCGGCATCCGCCTGGTCACGGTGCATGGTCGTACCCGCCAGCAATTCTACACCGGGACCGCCGACTGGTCCTTCATCCGGAAGGTGAAGGAGGCTGTCCAAATCCCTGTCCTTGCGAATGGCGACATCCTCACCCCGGAGCAGGCGGCGGAGGCGCTGCGCCTATCCGGCGCAGATGGGGTGATGATCGGCCGCGGCTGCTACGGCCGGCCCTGGTTCCCTCGTCAGGTGGCGGAGTACCTCCGCACCGGGAAGGCTCCGGCGGAGCCGAGCCTGTCCGAACAGCTCGAAGTGCTGCTGGCGCATTACCGCGACATGCTGGCGTATCACGGCACCCAGACCGGCGTGCGCCTTGCCCGCAAGCATGTTGCTTGGTATTCCAAGGGCTTGCCTGGCTCGGCTGAGTTCCGGTCGAAGGTAAACCAGGTGGATTCGCCAGAGGCGGTGGAGGCCCTGATCCACGCTTTCTACCAGCCCCTGTTGGACAAGGGGCTGGAGGTGGTGCGCGCCGAATTCCATGCCCGCGGCCTTGCCCGCAGCGATGGCGAGGAGTCCGGGGCGGAGCGATTGGCCGCATGACCAACGTCGTGGCAGACCGGCCCCGCGCCGTGACGCTGCAACCGGGCCTACGCCCGGCGCCTCTGCCTGATGCCGCGGCCATCCTCTCGGCCCTGCCGCTGCCGGCGGTGGTGCTGGATGCGGCGAACCGCTTCCGCTACGCCAACCCGGCGGCGGAGGGGTTTTTCCAGCTTTCCTTTGCCTCCCTCGCCGCATTGCGCCTTGCCGACCTGCTGCCGGAGGACAACCGCCTCTTCGCCCTGCTGGCCCAAGTGCGGGCGCATGAGGCACCGGTCTCCGATCACGACCTGACCCTGGAAAGCCCGCGCCTCTACCGGCAGGGCGTCGCGGCTCATGGCGCCCCGCTGCCGGAAATGCCGGGCGGCGTGGTGCTCACGCTGCAGGATGCTTCCACGGCGCAGATGCTTGACCGGCAACTGAATTTCCTTGGCGCCGCCCGCGGCGCCACAGCCATGGCGGAGATGCTGGCGCATGAGGTGAAGAACCCGCTCTCCGGCATCCGTGGCGCGGCGCAGCTCCTGGAACAGAACGCCGCCGGGGCCGACCGGGAACTCTGTCAGCTCATCCAGGACGAGGCCGACCGTATCCGTGGCCTGGTGGACCGGATGGGGATGTTCTCCGACCGGCCGGTGGAGCTGGCGCCGGTGAACATCCATCAGGTGCTGGACCATGTGAAGCGCGTGGCGCAGACCGGCTTCGCTGCGCATCTGCGCATCCTGGAGGAATACGATCCCTCCCTGCCGCCGGTCTGGGGCAACCGGGACCTGTTGGTTCAGATCCTGCTGAATCTCGTGAAAAACGCCGCGGAAGCCGTTGATCCGGCAGACGGTGAGATCGTGCTGTCCACCGCCTATCATCACGGCCTCCGCATCGCCCTGCCTGGCAGCCGGAAGCGGGTGCATCTGCCCTTGCAGGTCAGCATCCGCGACAATGGGCCAGGCATCCCGGAGGCGGTCCGGGCCACGCTGTTCGAGCCCTTCGTCACGACCAAGCGGGGCGGGCAGGGGCTTGGCCTTGCCCTCGCCGCCAAGCTGGTCGCCGACCAGGGCGGCCTGATCGAATGCGACAGCCGTCCCGGGCGGACGGTATTCCGCCTTTCCCTGGCGATGCCGCCGCCTAAAGCCGAGGAGGGCCGAGCCCGGCAATGAACGACAGCCGCACCATCCTCATCGCCGATGACGACCGGGCAATCCGCACCGTGCTGAGCCAGGCGCTCAGTCGCTCCGGCTATCAGGTGCGTGCCACCTCCTCCGCCTCGACCCTCTGGCGCTGGGTGGAGGACGGGGAAGGCGACCTGGTCATCACCGATGTGGTGATGCCGGACGAGAACGGCCTGGATCTGGTCCCCCGCATCCGGCGGGTGCGGCCGGATCTGCGCGTAGTGGTGATGAGCGCCCAGTCCACCTTCATGACCGCGCTCAAGGCGGCCCAGCGCGGTGCCTTCGAATACCTGCCCAAGCCTTTCGATCTGAAGGAATTGCTGGCGGTGGTGGAGCGTGCCCTGGCGGCACAGCAGCCGGTGGCCGGCGAGGGCGAGGAGGGGGAGGAGCGCCTGCCCCTGGTCGGCCGCAGCCCGGCCATGCAGGAGATCTACCGCACCGTCGCCCGGCTCACGACTACCGACCTGACGGTGATGATCACCGGCGAGTCCGGCACCGGCAAGGAACTGGTCGCCCGCGCCCTGCACGACTATGGCCGCCGCCGCGGCGGGCCCTTCGTCGCCGTCAACATGGCGGCGATCCCGCGCGAGCTGATCGAGAGCGAACTCTTCGGCCATGAGCGCGGCGCCTTCACCGGTGCGCTGAACCGCGGCGTCGGCCGCTTCGAGCAGGCCTCCGGCGGCACGCTCTTCCTGGATGAGATCGGCGACATGCCCCCTGAGGCGCAGACCCGCCTGCTGCGCGTGCTGCAGGAAGGCGAGTTCACCACGGTTGGCGGCCGTCATCCGATCAAGGCCAATGTCCGCATCGTGGCGGCGACCCACCGGGACCTGCGCCAGGCCATCCGCCAGGGCAGCTTCCGCGAGGACCTGTTCTACCGGCTGAATGTCGTGCCGATCCGCCTGCCACCCCTGCGCGAGCGGCTGGAGGATATTCCGCTCCTGGCCCGCCACTTCCTGGACCGCGCCCGCGCCGCCGGCCTGCCGCAGAAGCAACTCAGCCCCGAGGCGCTGGAGCGGCTGAAGCGCCATACTTGGCCGGGCAATGCGCGCGAACTCGAGAACCTGATGCGCCGCCTCGCCGCGCTCTATCCGCAGGAGATGATCGACGCCGCCGCCGTCGCCGCCGAACTCTCGGAAGCCGAACCAGCGGCGGATGCCGCCCCGCATGGGCCGGAGACGCTGGAACAGGCGGTGGAGCGCCACCTCAAGGCCTTCGTCGCGGCGCACCGGGACGGCCTGCCGGCGGGCGACCTCTATGACCGCGTGCTGGCCGAGGTGGAGCGGCCGCTGTTGCGGCTGGTCCTGGCCGCGACGCGGGGCAACCAGATCAAGGCGGCGGCGATGCTTGGGCTCAACCGTAACACGCTGCGGAAGAAGCTACGCGATCTCGACCTGCCCGTCGTGCGCGGGATCGGCTGATGCGCATCCTGCCGGCCCGCGCCGGCCCGCGGACGGCGCGCCAGCGCCAGTCCGGGCCAGAGCCACCGGAGGAACGGCGCAACCTGCCGCGCCGCATCGCAGACCTGCTGCTCGGCCGCGGCATGACGCTCGGGCTGGCGGTGGGGGCGCTGGTGCTCGGCATCGCCACCTTCTCGGTCCTGTCGGATGGCAGCCCCTTCGGGCCGACCAAGCCCGGCACGGTGGTCGGCATCGTCCTGGTCAACCTGTCGGTGCTGGTGCTGCTCGGCGCCTCGCTGGCCGGGCGGCTGGTGCGGGTCTGGGCGGAGCGGCGGCGCGGCTCCGCCGGTTCGCGGCTGCATGTGCGGCTGGTGCTTCTCTTCGGCGTGGTTGCGGTGGTGCCGGCCATCCTGGTGGCGGGCTTCGCGGCGCTGTTCTTCAATCTCGGCATCCAGGCCTGGTTCAGCGACCGGGTGCGGACGGCGCTGGAAGCCTCGCTTGCCGCCTCCCGCGCCTATCTGGAGGAGCACCGGGGCAATATCCGCGCCGATGCGCTGGCCATGGCGAACGACCTGAACCGCGCCAGCGTGCTGCTGCCGGACAACGGCCTCGCCTTCGCCCGGGTGCTCGCCACCCATACCGCGCTGCGCGGCCTGACCGAGGCGATCGTCTTCGAGCCGACCCTCGGCCGCGTGGTGGCACATGCCGGGCTCTCCACCGGCTATGTGCTGGACCCGCCGCCAGCCTGGGCCATCGAGCTGGCTCGGGCGGGTGATGTCGCCGTGCTGCCGGGCGAATCGGAAGGGCGGGTGCGGGCCGTGGTCGCGCTTGATCCGGCCTCGGGCCTGATGCTGCTGATCGGCCGGCCGGTCGATCCGAAAGTGATCGAGCACATGGAGCGGACCGAGGCGGCGGTCACCGCCTACGAGCAACTGGACCGCAACCGCTCCGGCCTGCAGATCACCTTCGTGATGATTTTCGCCATCGCGGCGCTGCTGGTGCTGCTGGCAGCGGTGCTGATCGGCCTGGTGCTGGCGAACCAATTGGCGCGGCCAATCGGCCGGCTGATCGTCGCGGCGGAAAGGGTGCGGGCGGGCGATCTCTCGACCCGGGTGGAGGAGGGGGCGGCGGATGAGGAGGTCGCCAGCCTCGCCCGCGCCTTCAACCGCATGACCAACCAATTGGCCGCCCAGCGCAGCGAGCTGATGCAAGCCTACCGGCAGATCGACGACCGCCGCCGCTTCACCGAGACGGTGCTGGCCGGCGTCTCCGCCGGGGTGGTGGGGCTGGAGACGGATGGCCGCATCAACCTGCCGAACCGGCGGGCGAGCGAGCTGCTCGGCCTCGACCTGGATGCTGCCATTGGCCTGCCTCTCGCCTCCGTCGTCCCCGAATTCGCGCCGCTGCTGCAGGCGATCCAGGAAGGCGGCAAGGCGATGCCGGAACGGGCGCGCACCGCCGAGATCAAGATCGGCCCGCCTTCCAACCGCCGTACCCTGCTGGCGCGGATCGGCGTGGAATTGCAGGGCAATGACGCGGAGCGGGAGGTGGTCGGCTATGTGCTGACCTTCGATGACATCACCGAATTGCTCTCGGCCCAGCGAAAGGCGGCCTGGGCCGATGTGGCTCGCCGCATTGCGCATGAGATCAAGAACCCGCTGACGCCGATCCAGCTCTCCGCCGAGCGGCTGAAGCGCCGCTACCTGAAGGAGATCCAGTCGGATCCGGACACGTTCCGCGCCTGCACCGACACCATCGTCCGGCAGGTCGGCGATATCGGCCGCATGGTGGACGAATTCTCGGCCTTCGCCCGTATGCCCCAGCCGGTGATCCGGCCGGAGGATCTGGGGCAGGTGCTGCGGGATGCGCTGGTGCTGCAGCGCGACGCCCATCCCGACATCGCCTATGCGGTCGAGGTGCCGGATCCGGCGCCGGTCGTGCCCTGCGACCGCCGCCTGCTCGGCCAAGCCCTGACCAACCTGCTGCAGAACGCGGCCGATGCCATCGCCGCGCGCATCGGCGCGGAGGGCGAGGATCAGGCCGCCCGGACCGCCGGTGGGATCCGAGGACACATCACCGTGCGCATCGAGCCCGGCGAGGATGCGGTCGCGATCGCCGTGGAGGATGACGGCATCGGCCTGCCGCAGGGCGACGAGCGGGAAAGGCTCACCGAACCTTACGTCACCCATAAGGCCAAGGGCACCGGCCTCGGTCTTGCCATCGTGAAGAAGATCATGGAGGACCATGGCGGGAGCCTGGGGCTGGAGGACCGGTCCCAGGGCGAGGGAGTCCAGGGGACAGGGAGTGGCGGCGCCCGCGCGGTCCTTACCCTGCCCTGGAAGCAGGTATCGGAACGGGGGGCACCCGCCCTGGAGCACGAACATCAGGACGGCAGCATGAGGCGCGCGCATGGCGCATGAGATCCTGATCGTCGACGACGAACCCGACATCCGGGCCCTGATCGAGGGCATCCTGACGGATGAGGGCTACGAAGTCCGGCAGGCCCACAACAGCGACACGGCCCTGGCCGCCTTCCGCGCGCGCCGGCCTTCCCTGGTGGTGCTCGACATCTGGCTGCAGAATTCGCGCCTGGACGGGCTCGGCATCCTGGAAGTGATGCACCGGGAGGAGCCGCAGATCCCCTGCGTGATGATCTCCGGCCACGGCACCATCGAGACGGCGGTGCAGGCGATCCAGCAGGGCGCCTACGACTTCATCGAAAAGCCCTTCAAGTCCGACCGCCTGCTGCTGGTCGTGGCCCGCGCCCTGGAGGCGGCGCGCCTCAAGCGGGAAAACAGCGAACTGCGCCTGCGCGCCGGGCCGGAGACGGAGCTGATCGGCGTCTCCCAGGTCATGAGCCAGCTTCGCAGCGCGATCGAGCGCGTGGCGCCGACCGGTTCCCGCGTGCTGGTCACCGGCCCGGCCGGCTCGGGCAAGGAGGTGGCGGCGCGGATGATCCACGCCCGCAGCCGGCGCGCCGAGGGGCCCTTCGTCGCGCTGAATTGCGCCACGCTGAATCCCGCGCGCTTCGAGGAAGAGCTGTTCGGCATCGAGCCAGGGCCGGATCCCATCGGCCAGCCGCGCCGCGCCGGCGTGCTGGAGCGGGCGCATGGCGGCACGCTGCTGCTGGACGAGGTCGCCGACATGCCGCTGGAAACCCAGGGCAAGATCGTGCGCGCCTTGCAGGAGCAGGGCTTCGAGCGGGTCGGGGGCGCGACGCGGGTGAAGGTGGATGTCCGCGTCATCGCCACCACCAGCCGCGACCTCCAAGCGGAGATCGCGGCCGGACGCTTCCGCGAGGATCTCTACTACCGGCTGGCCGTGGTGCCCCTGCGCATCCCGGCGCTGCGGGAGCGGCGGGAGGACGTGCCGACGCTGGCGCGGCATTTCATGGCCCGCTCCGGCGAGACCTCCGGCATGCCGCCGCGGGAGCTTGCGGAGGATGCACTGGCCGCGCTGCAGGCCTATGACTGGCCGGGGAATGTGCGGCAGTTGCGCAATTTGATCGACTGGCTGCTGATCATGGCGCCCGGCGATGCGAGGGATCCGATCCGCGCGGACATGCTGCCGCCGGAGGTGGGCTCCGCTGCGCCAGCCATGCTGAAGCTGGATCGCAGCAGCGAGATCATGACCCTGCCGCTGCGTGAGGCGCGGGAACTGTTCGAGAAGCAGTATCTGGAGGCGCAATTGCTCCGCTTCGGCGGCAATATCAGCCGTACCGCCAACTTCGTCGGCATGGAGCGGAGTGCGCTGCACCGCAAGCTGAAATTCCTCGGCGTCCATGCCGAGGACCGTGCCCCGGCCTCGGCCGGCGGCAACAATCTCTGATCGCCTGCCCTGGGGGGAGCATGTCGCGCATCGCCTATGTGAATGGCCGCTATGTCGACCAGCGACTGGCCGAGGTGAATATCGAGGACCGCGGCTACCAGTTCGGCGACGGCATCTATGAGGTGGTGCACGTCCATGCCGGCCGCTTCATCGATGAGGACCGGCATCTGGACCGGCTCGACCGCTCCCTGCGCGAGATCCAGCTGCCGGCGCCGATGTCGCGTGCCGCACTGCGCCATGTGATGCGGGAATTGCTGCGACGGAACCGGGTGACGGAGGGGCTGGTCTATATGCAGGTGACGCGCGGCGTTGCCCGGCGCGATCATGCCTTCCCTGCGAAGCCGGTGCCGCCCGCCCTGGTGCTGACGGTCAAGCGCATCCCGCCCTACCCGACCGATGTGGACAAATGGGCGGCCACGGCGATCACCCACCCCGACCTCCGCTGGGCACGGCGCGACATCAAGAGCGTGAACCTGCTGCCCAATGTCCTGGCGCGGCAGGCGGCCAGGGAGCAGGGCGCGATCGAGGCGATCCTCTATGAGGAGGCGACCGGCATCGTCACCGAGGGCGCCGCCACCACCTTCTGGATCGTGGACGAGAAGGGCGTGCTGCGGACCCGGCACCTCGATCACGTCATCCTGCCCGGCTGCACCCGCGGCGCGCTGATCGCCGAATTGCAGCAGGCCGGCATCCCCTACGAGGAACGCGCCTTCACCCTGGAGGAGGCGCGGCGGGCGAGGGAGGCTTTCCTCACCTCCGCCACCTCTTTCGTGAAGCCGATCATCCGGCTGGATGGGAAGCCGGTGGGCGAGGGCGAGGTGGGCCCGGTGACACGCAGGCTGTTCGATCTCTTCGCGCGGCATGTGAAGGGCGATCTCAGGAACGCGGCGTGAGCCCGGCCATGACCCGTCAAGCGGACGCCGTCCGCAGCTTCTACGCGGAGATTTGGGAGCGCGGAGAGCTCTTCCGCATTCCCGCGCTGCTGCACGAGGGTTTTACCTTCCGCGGCTCGCTCGGCTCGGTCCTCACCGGGCATGCCGCCTTCGCCAATTATGTGCGGCAGGTGACCGGCGCGCTGGCGGAGTACCGCTGTGAGATCCTGGATCTGGTTGAGGAGGGGCCAAGACTCGCCGCCCGCATGCGCTTCGGCGGCACGCATCGTGGGCCGCTTCTCGGCATGCCGGCAACTGGCCGCGCCGTCGCCTGGGATGGCGCCGCCTTCTTCACATTCGAGGGCGACCGCATGCGCGATCTGTGGGTGCTCGGCGATGTCCACGGCCTGCTCGGACAGTTGCGCGCATGACCCCTGCCGAGCTCCCGCGCCCCGCGGCCATCCTTTGGGATTGGGACAATACGCTGGTGGATGGCTGGCTGGCGATCGCCGCCGGGCTGAACGCTGCCTTCGCCGCCTTCTCGCTGCCGGAATGGTCGCTGGAGGAGGTGAAGGCGCGGGTCCGCCGCTCCCTGCGCGAGAGCTTCCCCGAAATCTTCGGCGCCGAATGGGAGCGTGCCCGCGACATCTTCTATGCCGAGGTGCGGGCCCGGCACCTGGCCGTCCTCACGCCCATGCCGGGGGCGGAGGCGGCGCTGCGGGCCGGGGCTTCCCTGGCCCCCATGGGGGTGAACAGCAACAAGCAGGGGCCGCTGCTGCGTGCGGAGGCCGAACGGCTCGGCTGGGCGCCGCTCTTCCGTGCTCTGGTCGGCGCCGGCGATGCCGTGGCGGACAAGCCCGACCCGGCGCCGATGCGCCTGGCGCTTTCCGCCTGTGGCATAGAGGATGGCGCCCCGGTGTGGTATATCGGTGACACAGCACTTGACATGCAGGCGGCGCGCGCGGCGGGCTGTATCGCCGTGCTGCTCGGCGACGCGGCCCATGACGGCGGTGTTGCGAATGCCGCCCCGGATGCTGCTTTTGCAGACGGCCATGCGCTGGCTGCGTATCTGGCCTCCCTTGCCAATCGCCCTCCGCCTGTCAGATTGTAAGGCATCAGCGGGGATGCACCCGCCGCGGCGGG
>CALGVL010000240.1 GCA_937930165.1 uncultured Acetobacteraceae bacterium | reverse complement strand
CCGCCGGTGCGGCCGCCGGCCCGCCGCGGCTTCGGTTCGCGCCTGCTGGAACAGGGGCTGGTCCGCGAGTTTGGCGGCGAGGTCCGGCTGGACTACCTCCCCACCGGCCTGGAATGCCGCATCCGCCTGCCCCTGGTGAGCGCGGAGGAGCCGGAAGGGGCGGAGCCGCAGGCGCTCACCTCCGGTTGACCGCCGCGGCTTGGCACGGCATCTGCGGCGGGAAGGAATTTCCGCCGGAGATCCGCCCCATGCGCCGCCGTACCGTGCTCGCCGCCGCGCTGTCACCCCTCGCCACCCCGGCCCTGCTGCGGCCGGCCCGCGCCCAGGGGGCGGCGGTGATGCGGCTGTCCCATCAATTCCCGCCCTCGCACCACAATGCGCAGGTGATGGCCGCCTTCGCCGAGGATGTGAAGGCACGCTCCAAGGGTAGCGTCGAAGTTCAGGTCTTCCCCGCCGAGCAATTGGCCCGCGCCGCCGAGAATTTCCCCGGCGTCGCCCGCGGCGCCTTCGAGGCGGCGGCGGCGGTGAATTTCCAGTGGGGCAACACCCTGCCGGAAATGAACGCGATGACCATTCCCTACCAGTTCTCAAGTCTGGAGGCGATCCGCAAATTCCCCGGCAGCGAGGCCGCAAAGTTCCTGGAGGGGCTGCTGGCGCGCAAGGCGGTGCGGAACCTGATGTGGCTCTACACCTCCCGCCAGGCGATCTTCACCAGCAACCGCAAGCCGATCGTGACTGTCGAGGATTTCCGCGGCCTGAAGGTGCGCGGCCTCAACCCACTGACCGACCATGCCCTGACCGCGGTGGGCGCCGCCGCCGTGGCAATGCCCGGGCCCGAGGTGCCGCAGGCGCTGCAATCCGGCCTGCTGGATGCGGGGCTGACCGACCTCTCCGCCGCCGTATCCCGCCGATTCTTCGAATTCCAGAAATTCGGCACGGTCACGCCCTATTTCTCCGTCATCAGCCACGTCTATGTGAACCCGCGCTGGTGGAACGGGCTGCGCGAGGAGCAGCGCGCGGCCATTGAGGCTGCCGCGCGCAAGGCGGAGCAGGACCAGATCGGCGTCACCGAGAAGACCGCTGCGGACGCCGTAGCCGAACTCCGCGCCCGCGGCATGACCCTGCATGAGCAGAGCGCCGCCGAGACTGCCTCCTGGCGCGCCGCCATGAACCCGCCGGTGGTGCAGGCCTTCCTGAAGCAGGCGCCCGAAGGCGGGCGGCGCATCCTCGACCTGCTGCAGGCGCTGTGAGGCTGCTGCAGAAGCTGGCCGCCGGGCTGGCCCGCATGGCGGGCTGGCTCGGTTCGCTTGCCACCCTGCTCTGCCTTGTGCTCGTCGTGGTTTCGGTCGGGGCACGCTACCTGTTCGCCATGCCGCTCGCCTGGAGCGACAAGGTGGCCGGCTGGCTGGTGGTGGCGCTGGTATTGCTGGCCGCACCCGAGGCGCAGCGGCGCTTCGAGCATATCGGCGTCGATATTGCCGTCGGCCGCATCGGGCCGCGGCTGGCGCGCCTCGCGCATCTGCTGGGCACGCTGACGGTGGCTCTGGTCGCCGGGATCCTGCTGGTGGCGGGGATCGAGGCGGTCGAGTTCAGCCAGATGACCGGCATGATGACGGATGTGGAGGGTGTCCCTGAATGGTGGATCCAGGCGATCCTGCCGGTGGGCAGTGCGGTATTGCTGCTGGTGGCGCTGGTCCAGGCGGTCGTGCTGGTCTTCGGGGGAGAACCTGAGCACCTGCCGCGCGGCGATGCCGATCCGCTCTCACGCGAAAGCCTGGCCCGGGGCGAATGACCTTCCTTCTCATGCTCGCGGCGCTGATCGCGCTGCTCTATCTCGGTGTGCCGATCTTCGCGGCGCTGTTCCTGCTGCCACTCGCCGTCCTCTGGTGGGTCGAGGGTGGCGTGCCTGCGCTCGGCGAATTGGTGATCGGGCAGCTCGACGGCTATCTGCTGGTTGCCATCCCGCTCTTCATGCTGATGGCGCATGTGATGGTGCGCGGGCGGGTGGTGGACGACCTCTACGGCGCCGCCTTCGCCATGCTGCGGCGGGTGCGGGGCGGCGTCGGCATCGCCACCGTCGCGGCCTGCACCGTCTTCGCCGCCATCTCCGGCAGCAGCGTGGCGACGGCGCTGACCGTGGGCAAGATCGCCATCCCACAAATGCTGCGCTACGGCATGTCTCGCCGCGGTGCCTTCGGCGTGGTGGCGGGCGGCGGGACGCTCGGCATCCTGATCCCGCCTTCGGCACCGATGGTGCTCTATGCCTATGTGACCGAATCTTCGGTTGGCGCGCTGTTCCTGGCGGGCATCGTCCCCGGCCTGATGATGGCGGCCATGTTTGCCGCCTGGTGCTGGATCACCGAGGGCCATGCCCGCGCCCCGGAGGGGGAGGCGCCGCCGGAGCGGGTGCATGTGGCGCTGCGCCGCGCCAGCTGGTCCATCACCCTGCCCTTGTTCGTCCTCGGCGGGATCTATTTCGGCATCTTCACCGCGACCGAGGCGGCGGGCACCGGCACGCTCTACGCCATCGTCATCGCGGCGCTGGTCTATCGCGCGCTCACCCTGCGGGACTTCCTGGAAGGCGTGGGCGAGGCGACGCGCACCTCCGCCATGCTGCTGATGATCATCGCGGGGGCGGCGATCTACGGCTACATGCTGACCAAGCTGCGCGTGCCGCAGGAGCTGGTGGAGCTGGTGACGAGCTGGGGCCTCTCCCGCACCCAATTCCTGCTGGCGATGATGGTGCTGCTCTTCCTGCTGGGGCTGGTGCTGGAGAGCTTCTCCATCATCCTGCTGACCATGCCAGCCATCCTGCCGGTGATGGGGGCGCTCGGCATCGACAAGATCTGGTACGGCATCCTGCTGACGCTCAGCCTGGAAATGGCGCTGATCAGCCCGCCGGTGGCGATGAACCTGGTGGTCATCAAGGCGATCACCGGTGCGCCGCTGGGCGAGGTGAACCGCAGCATCCTGCCCTATATGCTGATGCTGGCCTTCGGGACCGGGCTGCTGATCGCCTTCCCGGAGATCGCCCTCTGGCTGCCGCGGCAGGCGGGGTATGCGGGGTAGGGCCGCCCCTACCCCGCCTCTGCCGGCTAAGGCCGCTCGTTGCTGAAGACCACGGTGCCGCTGGCGGAGAACATGCCACCGACGCCGTGGCAGACGCTGATCTTCGCCCCCGGCACCTGCGCCGGCGCGGTGCCGCGCATCTGCCGGACGCTCTCCTGCAGGGCGAACATGCCGTACATGCCGGTATGGGTGTAGGACAGCCCGCCCCCATTGGTGTTCAGCGGCAGCTTCCCGCCCGGCGCGGTGTTGCGCTCCCAGATGAAGTCCTTGGCCTCGCCGCGCTTGCAGAAACCCAGGTCCTCCAGCCCGTAGAGCGGGAGGTGGGCGAAGGCGTCGTAGATCATCAGGTGATCCACGTCCGAGTGCTTGATGCCGGCCGCCTGCATGGCAGTCGGGCCGGCGACCCGGAAGGCGCGGGAGGAGGTGAAGTCCTCCATCTGCGAGACCATGGTGGTCTCGACGCTCTCGCCGGTGCCGAGGATGTAGACCGGCTTGGTCGGGAAGTCCTTCGCCCTGTCGGCGCTGGTCAGGATCAGCGCGCCGCCGCCATCCGTCACCAGACAGCATTGCAGGATGCGGAAGGGGTAGGCGATCATCCGGCTGTTCAGCACGTCATCGACCGTGATCGGGTCGCGGAACATGGCGCGCGGGTTCTTCGCCGCCCATTCCCGCTGCACCACGGCGACCATGGCCAGATGCTCATGCGTCACGCCATAGGTCTTCATGTAGCGCAGGACAGGGATGGGGAAGAGCGTCGGAGGGCCGAAGGGGCCGTAGGGCGCCTCGAACTGCCCGGCCAAGCTCTCCGGCTCCGGCGGGCGGGGCGTGGCGGCGATGCGGGACTTGCCGCTCTCGCCATGGGTGATCAGCACGGTGTTGCAATAGCCGGCGGCGATGGCGGCGGCCGCGTGGCGGACATGCAGCATGAAGGAGCAGCCGCCGACCCCGGTGCCATCCACCCATTTCGGCACGATGCCGAGGTAATGCGCGATCTGCTGCGGCATCATCGGGCCGACGCAGGCAAGCCCATCGATGTCCGAGGGCTTCAGCCCCGCATCCGCCATGGCGTTCAGCGCCGCGTCGGCATGCAGGCCGATCTGCGACAATTCCGGCACCACGCCGATCTTCGTGCTCTCCGCCGCGCCGACGACGGCGATCTGTCCTGGCTTCAGCATCACTTGCCCCCCTTCGCCGGACGGAACAGCGGCAGGGTGATCTCCTCGTCCAGCGGCTCGAACACGACCTCCAGCGGCATATCGAGGACCAGTGCCTCCGGCGTCTGCGGGCAGTCGATGATGTTGGTCATCATCCGCGGCCCTTCCTCAAGCTGCACCACGGCGATGGCATAGGGCGGCGTGAAGCCGGGCACCTGCCGGTGGTGGATCACGTAGCTGTAGAGGGTGGCGCGGCCGCTCGCCTCGAAGACGCTGACATTGCGCGACCCGGTAAAGGGGCTGAAGGGGCGCGGCGGGAAATAGGCCTTGCCCGTATCCCCGCAGCGCTGCAGCAGCAGCTTGCCCTGCTTCGTCCCCTCCCAGAAATGCCGGGTTTCCGGCGTCGGCTTGGGCTTCGCCCTGCCTGGAGCCAGCATGCGATCTCCTCCTCAATGCGGCTTGCCGCCGCAGCCTGTCACAACACGGGCGCGGTGGCCAAGGGAGGGGCGCTACATCGTCATGGACCAGGCGTCCGGCAGCAGCACATAGTCGCCGCCCCGCCGCACCAGATGCGCCTGGCCGGGGAAGTGCAGATGCATCCCCGCGATGGCCTGGCCATCCGTCGCGACCATGTCGAAGACGCGCCGGCGAGTCGCCTCGGCCTGCACCGGATCGACATCGAAGGCCATGGTCACCTCCGGCCGAGGCACCTGAATCTCCGGCACATGCACGATATCGCCCCAGATCAGCAGCGAATCCTTGCCGGAGGCGATCATGTAGCCCGTATGGCCCGGCGTGTGCCCCGGGAAGGGCATGGCGGTGACGCCGGGGAAGACCTCGCCGCCGGTGAAGCTGCGGATGCGGTCGCGATAGGGCGCCGCCTGGTCGCGCGCCGCCTGGAAATTGCGCTGCCGGCTCGACTCATCCGCCCGCGCCATGGCCGCATCATCGTGCCAGTAGGCGAGTTCCGCCGCATGCAGCACCAGCTCGGCATTCGGGAACAGCCGCTTCCCTTCCGCATCCGCCAGGCCGTTCGAGTGGTCCGGGTGCATATGGGTCAGCAGCACCGTGTCCACTTCTCCGGGCTCGACGCCCATGGCGGCGAGATTCTCGAAGAGCTTGCCCACGGTCGGCCCCATGGCATGGCCGCAGCCGGTATCCACCAGCGCCACACGCCCGGCCGACTGGATCAGGAAGGTGTTCACCGCGGTCCGGCGCGGCACTGGCCGGTATGCCTCGCGCAGCATCCGCGCCGCATCCTCCGGCGCGATGTTCTGGATGACGGCCATGGAGCCATCCAGATAACCATCGCTCAGTGCAGTAACGATGATGTCGCCGATGCGCCGGTGATAGACGCCCGGCACCTGCCTCTCCGGTATCCGTGCCATTGAATCCCTCCCCGAACCGAGGGGAGGAACCCTATGGCGGGAAGGCGGCCCCGACCAGGGGGCCGCCCTGTCGCCCTACCCCCGCCGCACCGAGGCCAGGAACTCGCCGGAGCGGCTGCGCAGCGCCCCGGCATGGCCAGTCAGGTCATTGGCGGCGCCGAGCAGCGAGGCCGAAGCCTCGCCCGTCTGCCGTGCCGCGCGCTGCACATCCTGGATGCGCTGGGTCACCGCCGTGGTGCCTTCCGCCACCTGGGCGGCGCTGCGGGCGATCTCCCGCGTCGCGCTGCCCTGCTCCTCGACGGCGGCGGCGATGGCAGAGGTCACCTCGTTCATCCGCTCGATCGTGCTGCCGATGGAGCGCAGCGCCGCCACGGCCTCCCCGGTCGCCGCCTGGATGGCACCGATCTGGGCGCCGATCTCCTCGGTCGCCTTGGCGGTCTGGCCGGCCAGCTGCTTCACCTCCGAGGCGACCACGGCAAAGCCCTTCCCCGCCTCGCCAGCCCGTGCCGCCTCGATGGTCGCGTTCAGCGCCAGCAGATTGGTCTGCCCGGCGATGTCGCCGATCAGCCGCACCACATCGCCGATCCGCTGCGCCGCCTGGGCCAGCCCCTGCACGGTGCCGTCCGTAGCGCGGGCCTCCTCCGCCGCCGCGCGGGCGACGGCGGCGCCATCCGCCACCTGCCGGGTGATCTCGGCGACGCTCGCGGCCAGTTCCTCGGCGCTGGCGGCAACGGCCTGCACATCGGCGCCAGCGCGGGTGCTGGCCTCGGCCACCGCCGCGGCCTCCCGGTCCGAGGTCGCGGCGGCACCGGAGAGGGCCTCCGCCGCCTGGTGCAGCTGGGCCGCGGCGGCGGCGACCGCCTCCACCACGCCGCCCACTTCCGCCTCGAAGCTGTCGGCCAGCCTGGCCTGGGCCGTCACCAGATTCCAGGAGAGCATGGCGCTGACATACTCACCCTGCTGGTTGCGGATGGCGCTGACCGTGAGGTCCATTACCTCCTGCCCCATGGGGACACGGGCCTTGTAGGGCAGCTTGTCGGGATCGGAGAGGATGGCGCGCTGTCGCTCCGGGTTCCTGTGCAGGATGTCGACGCTCTTGCCCAGCACCTCCTCCGGCTTGCAGGGCAGCACCGGCTCAAGCCGCCGCAGCAGGTCAAGGGCATGGGGGTTGAGATAGGTGACGCGGAAGTCATCCCGCGGATCGGCGGTCATCAGGGCGGAAGGCAGTTGCTCCAGCATCTGCTGCTGGGCGAAGGCGCGCAGCACGGCGCCGCGCAGTTCCTCCAGCGCCTGGGCGATGCCGCCGATCTCGTCGCGCCGGTCCTGGTCCGGCACGGTGCCCGAGGCGTCGCCAGCGGCGATGGCGCGGATGGTCTGCATCAGCCGCCGCAGCGGCGCGCCGATGGCGCGTGCGGTGAGCCAGCCAGTGAAGGCGAGTACCAGCGCAACCGCGACGCCGATCCACAGCACCGCCGAGCGAACCGAGGCGCTGGCGGCGGCGCTGTCCGCGGCCCGTGCCGCGGCCTCCTCGCTCAACACCTGCATCGCGGCGCCGAGCGCCTCGTCCAGCCGCTGCCGGGCCGGCAGGCCCCGCTCCTGCTGGATCTTGGCGCCGTTCTCGGACAGCTCCAGCACCTCAAGGGCGGACCGGGAGATCGCCTCGGCGACCGAGGCGATCCGGCGGAGATCGGCCTGGGCGGTGTCGCGGGCCTGGATGCTCGCCAGCGCCCGCTGGTGCACCCGAAGCTGCGCCGCGGCGCGGCGGATGCGGCGGGCCTGGGATTCCTCCCCGGTCGCCAGGTAGCGCTGGCTACCCAGGCGGACGTCGTTCACCACCTGGTGGAAGGTCATCACCCGCTGCCGCGCCTCGGCTTGCTGGTCCTCCGGGACATCCAGCTCGATCATGCCGGACACCGCCTCGAAGACCTGGTCGTACTCGCTGCCGCGGGGGAAGAGCACGGTGTCGCGCTGGGTGATCATTCCCTGGCGCAGGCCCGCCTGCTCCCCGGCCGAGGCAAGATAGTCGGTGAGGTGCTGCGTCGCGGCGGCAAGCTGCTCCCTCGCCGCGTCGGCATCCGAAAGGCGCGAGGCCTCGGCCAGCTGCTCGCGCGCGGCGTCCGCATGGCGTTCCAGCTCGGCCGCCCGCTCGGCGGCGGTTTCGGTTGTCTGGGCGATCAGCACGCCACCGAGGGCAACCTCGGCGCGCGCGACCTCAATCGCGGCCTGCAGTGCCGCCGAGCGGGCAGCCACGGCGCGCCGCTCCGCCTCCTGCTCGGCGCCGGCGGCGCCGAGCTGCATCTGCACCAGCCCCACCAGCCCGACCAGGAGCAGGATGGCGGCCATGGCGCTGCCGGCCAGCTTCCGGCCGACGGACAGGTTCCTGAAAAGGCGCATCGGGGTCCTCCTGCCACGCAGACTGGCCCGAAGACCCTTAAGCCGCCGCAAACGCCCCCCCTCGACAGGCTGCCGCCTGCGGGTCAGGTTCCGCGGACTTGCCGCAGGGGAATCCGCCATGCTCTTCGATTTCGCCAGGCTGCCGCCGCAGGACTGCTACAAGCTGGTCGTCTCAAGCGTCGTCCCCCGCCCGATCGCCTGGGTGGTGAGCCAGGACGCGCAGGGCGTGGTGAATGCGGCCCCCTATTCCTTCTTCAATGTCTTCTCCGACGCTCCGGTGGTGGTCGGCATCGGCTGCGGCCCGCGGCCGGAGGGGGCGCTGAAGGACACCGTGGCCAATATCCGCGCCACCGGCCAGTTCGTGGTCTGTCTGGTGCCGGAGACGGCGATCCACGGCATGAACGCGACCGCGGTGGATTTCCCGCCGGAGGTGGACGAACTGGCCGAGGCCGGCCTGACCACCCTTCCCTCTGCCAAGGTGAAGCCACCCCGCATCGCCGAGAGCCCGGTGGCCCTGGAATGCGAGACCTTCCAGCTCATCCCAGCCGGGCGGCACACCATCGTCCTCGGCAAGGTGCTGGCGGTGCATATCAAGGACGACTGCGTGCTCGATGCGGCGAAATGCTATGTGGACACGCCGAAGCTTGGCCTGGTCGGCCGCATGCACGGGCGCGGCTGGTATGTCCGCACCACCGACCGTTTCGAGGTGCCGCGCATGACTGTGGCGGAGTGGGAGGAAAAGAAGAAGGCGGCGGAGTAGAGGCCCGGTTTCCCGGGCCGGCCGGTTCGCGGCACTGCCCTTAACGGCCTCCAGGCCGTCCGGCCCCGTCCATCGGGTGCCTCGGGCTTCCTGCGCGGGGCCTGCCCGTGCTACCGGGCAGGTGAGAATCGCTCGCAAATGCCCCCCACCTCCCCGGCCTCCGCCACCGCCCTGCCCCTGCGTTCCGTCCCGCCCCGGGCGCGACGTGCCATGCCCGGCTGGAGCCTGCTCGCCCTGCCGCTGGCAGCCCTGATCGCGGCGCCGCTGGTGGCGGTGCTGGCTTCGGCCGCCGTCCCGGCAGGCGAGGTCTGGCACCACATCGCCACCACCACCCTGCCGGAGATGCTGGCGAATTCCGCGCTGCTGGCCTTGCTGGTGGGGGCGATGGTGGCCTCGGCCGGCGCCGTCTCCGCCTGGCTGGTCACCGCCTGCCGCTTCCCTGGCCGGGACCTGCTGGAGGTGGCGCTGCTGCTGCCCATGGCCATGCCAGCCTATGTCTGCGGCTATGCCTATACTTGGCTGCTGGACGTGGCCGGGCCGGTGCAGACCACGCTGCGGAACCTCACCGGCCTCACCTGGGGCCAGTACTGGTTCCCGGAGATCCGCAGCCTGCCGGGCGCGGCACTGATGCTGGCGATGGTGCTCTATCCATACGCCTATCTGCTCTGCCGCGCCGCCTTCCAGCAGCAGAGCGTCTGCCTGATCGAGGCCTCCCGCACTCTCGGCCATTCCCTGCCGCGCGTCTTCCTGCACCTGGCCCTGCCCCTGGCCCGGCCGGCCATCATCGGCGGCGTCGCGCTGGCGCTGATGGAGACCTTGGCGGATTTCGGCACGGTGCAGTATTTTGCCGTCCGCACCTTCACCACCGGGATCTACGAGGCCTGGTTCGGCCTCGGGGATCGCGGTGCGGCCAGCCAGCTCGCGGCCTGCCTGATGGGTCTGGTCGCCATGCTGCTGGTGCTGGAGCAGGTCTCGCGCGGCGGTCGCCGCTTCCATCCGACCACCAACCGTCACCCGCCGCTCAGGCCGGTGCCGCTCTCCGGCTGGAAGGCGGCGCTCGCCTTGCTGGCCTGCGCCATGCCGGTCGTGCTCGGCTTTCTCGTGCCGGCGGGAACGCTCTTCGCACTGATGCTGGAGGTGGGCGATCCGCTGGATCCTGGCCGCTTCCTGCCCTTTGCCCGCAACAGCCTGGTCCTGGCCGGCACCACTGCCTTGGTCGGGGTGTTGCTGGCCAGCTTCCTGGCCTGGACGGCGCGGCTGCATCCCCGGCCACCGCAGCGGCTGGCGGTCAGGGTGGCGGGGCTCGGCTATGCCCTGCCGGGCTCGGTCATCGCGGTCGGCACGTTGGTCCCGCTCGGCCTGTTCGACAATGCGCTGGATGCCTGGATGCGGGCGCGCTTCGGCGTCTCGACCGGCCTGCTGCTCTCGGGCGGCATCGCGGCGCTGGTCTTCGCCTATCTTGTGCGCTTCCTGGCGGTGGCGCTCTCCGCCGTCGAGTCCGGACTGGCGCGCATCAGGCCGAGCCTCAGGGATGCGGCACGGGTGCTCGGGGCGCGGCCGGGCGGCGCGGTGCTGCGGGTGGAGTTGCCGCTGGCCCGCGGCAGCCTACTCACCGCTTTCATCCTGGTCTTCGTTGATACGATGAAGGAACTGCCGGCGACCCTGATCGTGCGGCCCTTCGATTTCGACACCCTGGCGGTCCGGGTCTACAGCCTGGCGGCGGATGAGCGGCTGGCCGAGGCGAGCACCTCCGCCCTGCTGATCGTCGTCGCCGGCCTGCTGCCGGTCCTGGCCCTGACACGGGCGCTGCGGCGTACCTGAATCTTCCGCTGCCGCGCAACTACTCCTCGCCCGCAAGCCCTGCCCCGATGGCATGGTGACGCCCCCCTGGACGCAGGGTGCCCAGGGCGAGCCGGCCGGAGCCATACGCATGGCCACCGGCCTCAGCCGGAGAGAGGCCTGACGCCGCTTCAGCCCTCGCCGCTTTCCTGATCCGGCGCCGCGGCGCTGTTCAGCTGGATGTAGCGCTCGATGCCGATCAGCTTGATGAGGTCGAACTGGCGTTCGAGGAAATCGACATGCTCCTCCTCGCTCTCCAGGATCCGGCGCAGCAGGTCGCGGGAGACATAGTCTCGCACGCTCTCGCAATAGGCGATCCCGTCGCGCAGATCCTGCATCGCCTTCTGCTCCAGCTTGAGGTCGGCGTTCAGGATCTCCTCGACGGTCTGGCCGACCATCACCTGGTTCAGCCGCTGCACATTGGGCAGCCCGCCGAGGAAGAGGATGCGCTCGATCAGCCAGTCGGCATGGCGCATCTCGTCGATGGATTCGTCGTATTCGTGCTTGCCGAGCTTCGTCACGCCCCAATGGCGCAAAGTCCGGGCGTGCAGGAAATACTGGTTGATCGCCGTCAGCTCATTGGTGAGCTGGGTGTTGAGGAATTCGATGACCTTGGGGTCGGATTTCATGCCGGCCTCCTGCTTCGCCTCCGATATAGTCGGAAGGCGCGCAGCCTGGCCAGGGGTTCAGGCGCGGGCTGCGCACGAATTCGGGAGCATGGCGACCGCTGCTTCGGCAACGGTGTTCTGAGCCTCCCGGATCAGATGCAGGATGGTACGGGTGCAGTTGCCGCATTCGGCCTTGCAGCCGCAGGCCGCATAGACCTCCCGCGGACGATTGGCTCCCTGGGCGATGGCATCGAAGAGCTGGCCATCGCTCAACACATTGCAGGAACAGATGATCATACCGGTCCGGGTCCCCCTCAGCGCCAGCCGGCACGCTGCATGATCTGCAGCGCCTGCGGGGTATCGGCATTGGTCCGGGCGGCATCCACCGGTTCGGCGCGGAACCGGCCCATGGCCTGCAGCGCGGGATGCAGCGGCGCATCGGGCACCGCGGGATATTCCATATTGCCCAGCGCGAACATCTCCTGCGCCTTGTCGCCGGTGAGGAATTCCAGGAAGCGGATGGCGGCCTCGTGGTTCGGGGCGGTCTTCACCAGCCCGGCGCCGGAGATGTTCACATGCGCCCCCCGGTCGCCTTCGGCCTGGTTCGGAAAGATCACGCCGATCCGCTGGAACAGCGCCTGGTCATCAGGCTTCTGGGAGGCACCGAATGCGGCCAGGTAATAGGTATTGGCGATCGCCAGCTGGCACTGGCCGGCGGGAATGGCGCGGAACTGATCACGGTCGCCGCCCTGCGGCGGGCGGGCCATGTTGGCGACCACACCTTTCGCCCATTCCTCGGTCTTCTCCGGCCCGTTGGCAGCCAGAATCGAGGCGGCGAGGCTGACATTGTAAGGATGGTTGCCGCTGCGCGCGCAGATCTGGCCGCGGAAGCGCGGGTCGGCCAGATCCTCGTAGCGGGTCAGGCCCTCCGGCCTGCCGCGCTGCTTGTCATACATGATGACGCGGGCGCGGGTAGCCACGGCGAACCACATGCCGCCCGGATCGCGCAGGCCTGCCGGGATGCGGCTTTCTATCTTCTCGGAACGAAAGGCTTGCAGGATGCCTGCCTCCGCAGCGCGGGCGAGGCGCGCGGCATCCACCGTGATGAAGACATCGGCCGGGCTGTTGGCGCCCTCGTTGCGGATGCGCTCGATGAGCTGGTCGGCATTCCCCTCGATCAGCCGGACGCGGATGCCGGTTTCCTTGGTGAAGACGTCGTAGAGCGCACGGTCGCTGTCGTAATGGCGCGAGGAATAGACATGCACCTCCTGCGCCGCATGGGCGCTGCCGGTGCCGAACAGGGCAAGGCCGGCGGCCAGGAGGGGCAGGAGGCGACGCGGGGTGCGCAGGGGCATCGGGCGGGCTCCGGTCTGACGAGGCCAGTGTTAGCGATAATGCGAACCATTCGCAAGTATCACTTACACTTGGCCCAAGGGGGGCATGCGCCCCCCTGTCCCGTCCCTTACCCCTGCAGGCTCCGGAGGAATTTGCTCCGCATCAAAGCCCCGGCCATCAGCAGGTTGTGGTCGGAGCCGCTGAGCAGGAAGCGAGCGCCCATGCGAATATATTCCTTCGCATAAACTTCGTCGTAGACGCCCCCCATGCCCAGAGTCTTGCCGGCGCGGGCGCAAGCCGCCGCGACCTTCGCATAGGCGGCCTGGACATCCGGATGGCCGATCTGCCCCGCAATCCCCATGGAGGCCGTGAGGTCAGAGGTGCCGATCATCAGCACATCCACCCCCGGCACGGCGGCAATGGCCTCGGCGTTCTGCACCGCCTCCGGTGTCTCGATCATGCAGGCGACGAGGATGTCGCGGTTCAGCTCCGCCTGCGCCTCCGCCGTCGCGGGCGGCTGGAAATTATAGGCAAAGGGCGGCCCGCCCCAGGACCGGGTGCCCACCGGCGGGAAGCGGTAGGCGGCGGCGATCGCACGCGCCTCCTCCGCCGTGTCCACATGCGGCACGACCACGCCCATGGCGCCGTTGTCGAGCGCCCGCGTGCCCTCGAAGATTGCATCCTTGCAGACGCGGACAATGGGGGTGATGCCCTGGTTCAGCGCGGCGATGGCGATCTGCGTCGCCTCATGGACGCTCATCGCCCCGTGTTCCATGTCGATGAACAGCCAGTCATAGCCGGCCGCCGCGGCCAGCATGCCGACGGCCGAGCCGCGCAGGTGATGCACCCCGAAGCCGAGGGCAAGCTCCCCCCTGGCCAGGCGTTGCTTGGCATGGTTCGGCACGATCGGCATGGGCGTTTCCTCGGGCTGACCTACTCACGGCAAGCGCAGCACGAGGAAACGCCAGGGTCAACCGGGCCACAGCGTCAGGCGGCGCTGGTGTAGGGCCGCAGCGGCGCCGGGGTCCGCATATCCTCCGGGACGTCCAAATCCCGCGCGGCGCCGCGCATCTGCGCCGGCGGACGCGGCATGCCGCGGCGGTCGCTGTAATCCCGGACCGGCCCCCGCCGCCTTTGCCCCATGCCGAGCGCGGTGGCGCAGATCACGTCCAGCGCCGTGACGCCGAGCACGGCAGCGAAGGCAAAGCCGACATTATCCCGTCGCGGATTGCCGCCATCGAGCGCCGTGGCAAGCGTGCCGAGATCCAATGCGTCGCCCGCCACCCGGCCCCAGACCCAGGGTGTCGGATCCCGGGCGCTGAGGATGCCGATCCCGGTCGCCACCTCGCGCAAGCCATAGGCGCTCATCAGCCTCTCTCTGCCCTGCATACCGAGGCTGCGGGTCAGGGTCCGGGGCATGGCCAGCTCGGCCAGCCCAAGGGCGATGCTGAACCAGCCGAGGCCACGGGCCATGCTATCGGCCGAACCGTGTTTCGCATAAGCCATGACACACCTGTCCTCAGGGTTTGAGCACCACCTTGACGCAGCCGTCCTGCTTGTCGCGGAAGGTCTTGTACATCGCCGGCCCGTCCTCCAGCCCGACCGTATGGGTGATGACGAAACTCGGGTCGATCTGGCCCTCCTGGATCCGGCGCAGCAGGTCGTCGGTCCAGCGGTTCACATGGGTCTGCCCGGTGCGCATGGTCAGGCCCTTGTTCATGAAGGCGCCCATCGGGATCTTGTCGTCCAGGCCGGCATAGACGCCAGGGACCGAGAGAGTGCCGGCCGGGCGGCAGACATACATCATCTCCCGCAGCACATGCGGCCGGTCGGTCTCCGCCATCACCGCCTGCTTCGCCCGGTCATACATCGCGTCGAGGGTGGAGGTCGCATGCGCCTCCATCCCGACTGCATCGATGCACTTCTCCGGTCCCTTGCCGTCCGTCAGGTCCTTCAGCCTTTCGAGGACGCTCTCCTTTGCGAAATTGATGGTGATGGCCCCGCCAGCCCGCGCCATGTCGAGGCGTTCCGGCACACGGTCGATCGCAATGACCTGCTTCGCGCCGAGCAGGATCGCGCTGCGGATGGCGAATTGCCCGACCGGTCCCGCGCCCCAGATCGCCACCGTGTCGGTCGGCTGGATGTCGCACTGGACCGCCGCCTGCCAGCCGGTGGGCAGGATGTCGCCCAGGAACAGCACCTGCTCGTCGGTCATGCCGTCCGGCACCTTGACGGGGGCGACATCCGCATAGGGCACCCGCACATATTCGGCCTGGCCACCCGGATAGCCGCCGGTCAGATGCGTGTAGCCGAACAGCCCGGCCGGGCTGTGGCCGAACGCCTTGTCGGCAAGGGACCTGTTCCGGTTGCTGCGCTCGCAGACGGAGTAGTAGCCGCGCCGGCACTGCTCGCACTCGCCGCAGCAGATGGTGAAGGGCACGACCACCCGGTCCCCCACCTTCAGCTTCCTGTTCCCGGACCCGACCTCGACGACCTCCCCCATGAATTCGTGGCCGATGATGTCGCCACTCTTCATGCCGGGGATGAAGCCGTCATAGAGATGCAGGTCGGAGCCGCAGATGGCGCAGCTCGTCACCCTCACGATCGCGTCGCGCGGATCCTCGATCTTCGGGTCCGGCACCGTATCGCAACGAATGTCCTGCTTGCCGTGCCAGCAGAGTGCGCGCATGTCAGCCCTCCTCTCGCGCCCTCCGCAATGGAGCGGCGCGGACGCCTGCCGCTTCCGCAACGCCGCTGGCGGCGGCGGGTTGTAATTGATGCCGCTGCGGAGAGAGAATCCGGACCGCTATTTCGCCGCCAGCGCCTCCCGCCCGGCCACGAAGCCCATCAGGTTCTCCAGCCGGTCGGCCTCGCTGGCGGGCTTGTCGGTGCGGATGCGGGCAATGCGGGGGAAGCGCAGCGCCACGCCGCTCTTGTGCCGGGTGGAGAGCTGCGCGGCATCAAAGATCACCTCCAGCACCAGGCTTTTCTCCACCTCCCGCACCGGGCCGAAGCGGGCGATGGTGTGGTTGCGGATCCAGCGGTCCAGCCAGGCGAGTTCGGCATCGGTATAGCCGGAATAGGCCTTGCCGACCGGCACCAACTCCTCACCCCCCTGCCCGTCCGGGCGCCACAGGCCGAAGGTGTAGTCGCTGTAGAAGCTGCTGCGCTTGCCATGGCCGCGCTGGGCATACATCAGCACGGCATCGATGGAGAGCGGGTCGCGCTTCCACTTCCACCACAACCCCTTCACCCTGCCGGCGACATAGGGGCTGTCGGCGCGCTTCAGCATCAACCCCTCGATCGAGGCGGCCCGCGCGCCGGCGCGGATCTCCGCCAGTTGCGCGAAGCTGGCGAAGGCGATTTGCGGGCTGAGATCCATGCGTGCCGGCTTCACCCGCTCCATCCAGTCCTCCAGCCGGCGGCGGCGCTCGTCGAAGGGCAGCGGGCGCAGGTCCTCCGCGCCCTCGAACAGCAGGTCATAGAGGCGCACGCCCGCCGGGAATTCGCGCTGCATCCGCGTGGTCACGGTCTTGCGGTTCAGCCGCTGCTGCAGATCGGCGAAGGGTGCGACCACGCCATCGCGGATCACCAGCAATTCGCCGTCCAGCACCGCGTGAAAATTCATCGCCTCGACGATCTCCGGGAAGGCGCCGGATATGTCCTCCCCGCCGCGACTCCAGAGCCGCCGCCCGCCCGGCCCGGCGGTGAGCTGCACGCGGATGCCGTCCCATTTCCATTCGGCACGCCATTCCTCGGGCCGCAGCGCCGCGACATCCGCATCCTCCAGCGGATGCGCCAGCATCAGCGGGCGGAAGACGGGCGCCTCGCGCGGGTCCGGCTTCGGGCCCTTCCCCTCCAGCCAGCGGAACAGCGGCAGATAGGGCGGGGCAACGCCATGCCAAACCTCCTCGATCTCCTCCACCGGCCGCCCGGCCCATTCCGCCAGGGCGATGCGCGCCATCCGGCCCGAGACGCCGACCCGCAAGCCGCCCGTCACCAGCTTGATCAGGGCCAGGCGCCCGCTTGCATCCAGCCGGTCCAGCCAGCCGGCGATCAGCGCCGGCAATTCGGCTTTCGGCGTCAGCTCCAGCGCCTCCACCACCTCGGAGAGCATGGGCGGCGGCGCGTTCGTCCCGGCCTGCGCCGGCCAGATCAGCGCCACCGTCTCGGCGAAGTCGCCGACATAGTCGTAGGAGAGCGCCAGCAGCACCGGATCGGTCCGCGCCGCAACCATGTCGCGGATCAGGGCGGGCTTCGCCGCGGTGAAGGCCAGTTCCTCGGTCAGCGCCGCCAGCCCCACCCCACGATCCGGGTCAAGCTGGGTGGTGAACCAGTCCTTCAGCAGCGCCAGCTTGGCGAGGCGGCCGGGGGTGAAGACCAGCCGCTCCAGCAGCTCGGCGAAGGCGGGGATGCTCAAGCCTCGCCCTCCACCAGCGCCTCGGGCGGCTCTCCCGGCGCCAGTTCCTCGTCTTCCTCGCCCAGCCCCACCAGATGCAGGGCGCGGCCGCGGATGCCGCGCAGCGCCATCGCGTGCACCAGCGCATCGTCACGGCCATGCGTCACCCAGACCTCGGGCGCGCCGACCTCGTCGATCGTCTCGTTCAGCTCGTCCCAGTCGGCATGGTCGCTGATGACCAGCGGCAACTCCACGCCGCGCGACTTCGCCCGCTGCCGGACCCGCATCCAGCCGCTGGCCAGCGCCACCACCGGCTCCGCCAGCCGCCGCGCCCAGCGATCCGCCACCGCCGAGGGCGGCGCCAGCACGATGGCGCCGCGCAGCGCCGCCTTGTCCGTCACCGTCGCCGGCCGCAATTCGCCAAGCGGCACACCGAGTTCCTCATAGAGCCGGCACAGCCCGGCCAGCGCACCATGCAGATGGATCGGGCGATCCCATCCGGCCTCCCGCAGCAGCCGGATCAGCCGCTGGCACTTGCCCAGCGCGTAGCAGCCGATCACATGCGTCCGCTCCGGGAACACCGCCAGGCTGTGCAGCAGCTTCGCCACCTCGGCCTCGGGCGGCGGATGGCGGAAGACGGGGAGGCCGAAGGTGGCCTCGGTCACGAAGACATCGCAGGGCTCGACCTCGAAGGGCGCGCAGGTGGGGTCGCGCCGGCGCTTGTAGTCGCCGGAAATCACCACGCGGCTGCCCTGCCATTCCAGGCAGATCTGCGCCGCGCCCAGCACATGCCCGGC
>CALGVL010000239.1 GCA_937930165.1 uncultured Acetobacteraceae bacterium | reverse complement strand
GGCCGCAAGTCTTGTGGCCCCGTACGCTCGATCGCGATCACGTGGTGAAGGTCGACAGCGGTGCGCCCGATCGGCCCGCGCCTCAGGTCATCGAGCGGAATGCGCCCCAGGCGTCGCTGAGGAAGAGCATCTCGACCTTGGGCGCCCCCGGTCCCCAATCACCCTTCACGGTGATGGTGTCGGACTGGCCCTGGGAGTGCAGCACCTGCGCGGTGAGCGTGCCGCTAATCTGCCGCCCGTCTACCTTCACGACGTACTGGGCATCTCCCTGGTAGTAGTCCTGACTGATCCTCAGCACGAGGCTGTCCGAGCCAGAGCCGATGGTCTGGGCAGCAGGAGCTGGCGCGGCTGCGCTCCGGCCAGGAGCGCGTGGTGCGCGACGTGGTGATCCCCGAGACGATCACCGTGCAGGAACTCGCCAACCGCATGGCCGCCCGTGGCGGCGAGGTGGTGAAGGCATTGTTCCGCATGGGCGTCATGGCCACCCTGACCCAGAGCATCGACGCCGACACGGCGGAGCTGGTGGTGCAGGAATTCGGCCACCGCCCGAAGCGCGTCGCCGAGAGCGATGTCGAGCTGGGCCTGGAAGGCGCCACCGATGCGGAGGCCGACCTGAAGCCGCGGCCGCCCGTCGTCACCATCATGGGCCATGTCGACCACGGCAAGACCAGCCTGCTGGACGCGCTGCGCCAGACCGACGTGGCGGCGCGCGAGGCTGGCGGCATCACCCAGCATATCGGCGCCTATCAGGTGACCCTGCCGGACGGCAACAAGGTTACCTTCATCGACACGCCGGGCCATGAGGCCTTCACCGCCATGCGCGCCCGCGGCGCCTCGGTGACGGACATGGTGGTGCTGGTGGTCGCGGCCGATGACGGCGTGATGCCGCAGACGATCGAGGCGATTCGCCATGCCCGGGCGGCCGGTGTCCCGCTGATCGTGGCGATCAACAAGATCGACAAGCCCGGCGTGAAGCCCGACCGCGTGCGGCAGGAATTGCTGCAGCACGAGGTGGTGGTCGAGAGCCTGGGCGGCGAGACGCAGGAGGTGGAGGTCTCCGCCACGCAGAAGATCAACCTCGACAAGCTGCTCGAGGCGATCACGCTGCAGGCGGAGATCCTGGACCTGAAGGCCAATCCGGACCGGGCGGCCGAGGGCACGGTGATCGAGTCCAAGCTGGACCGCGGCCGCGGCCCGGTGGCGACGGTGCTGGTCCAGAGGGGCACGCTGCACCAGGGCGACATCGTCGTGGCCGGCGCCGAATGGGGCCGGGTGCGCGCCATGCTGGACGACAAGGGCCGTCAGTTGAAGGCGGCACCGCCGAGCTTGCCGGTCGAGATCCTCGGCCTCTCGGGCGTGCCGACCGCTGGCGAGAATTTCATCGCGGTGGAGAGCGAGGCCCGGGCGCGCGAGATCTCCGACTACCGCCAGCGCCGCCTGCGGGAGAAGGCGGCTGCCGCCGCCGGTGCCGGCCGCGGCACGCTGAACGAGATGCTGGCCCGCATCCAGGCGGGCGAGCAGAAGGAGGTCGCGGTCGTCATCAAGGCCGATGTCCAGGGCAGCGCCGAGGCGATCAGCGTCACCCTCGGCAAGCTCGGCAACGAGGAGGTGCGGGTCCGCGTGCTGCACAGCGCGGTGGGCCAGATCACCGAATCGGACATCCAGCTTGCCAAGGCCTCGGATGCCGTCATCGTCGCCTTCAATGTCCGCGCCACCGCTCAGGCAAGGGAGCTGGCGCAGCGGGAAGGGGTGGAGATCCGCTACTACTCCATCATCTACGAGGTGGCGGACGACATCGAGAAGCTGGTCAAGGGCAAGCTCGCGCCGGTGCAGCGCGAGAAGTTCCTGGGCTACGCGCAGATCCTGCAGGTCTTCGACGTCAAGCGCGTCGGCAAGGTGGCCGGCTGCCGCGTGACCGAGGGCGTGGTCAAGCGCGGCGCCGGCGTGCGCCTGTTGCGCGACGGCGTGGTGATCCACCAGGGCGAGCTCTCGACCCTCAAGCGCTTCAAGGACGATGTGCGCGAGGTCGGCAACGGCCTGGAATGCGGCATGTCCTTCGCCAACTACGACGACATCCGCGTCGGCGACCAGATCGAGTGCTACGAGACGGAGACGGTGGCGGCCGCCTGACGGGCGCCACCCTCCGGAACTACCAGGGCGCGGTGCCGCATGGGTGCCGCGCCCCTCGCTTTCTGTAGGGTCCGAACCCCATGACCAAACGGCATTCCGGCCATGAGGCCGGCCCGTCCCAACGGCAATTGCGGGTGGCGGAGGAAGTGCGGCACGCACTGGCCGCCCTCTTCGCCCGCGCCGAGTTCCGCGATCCGGATCTGGCTGCGGCGCATGTGACGGTGACGGAGGTTCGCGCCTCCCCCGACCTGAAGCACATGACGGCCTTCGTCAGCGGCCTCGGCCGTGACCTGCCGGAGGCGCAGTTCCGGGCGCTCAAGCGCGCCGCGCCCTATCTGCGGACGCAGGTGGCCAAGGCCGTGCGGCTGAAATTCGCGCCGGAACTGCATTTCCAGCCCGACACCGCGCTGGACTACGCCATGCGGATCGACCAGGCGCTGAAGCGGCCGGAAGTGGCGCGCGATCTCGGCCCGCGGGAGGATGAGGAGGCGCCGGAATGAGCAACCCGGCGCTGCCGCCCGACGAGGCGCCGATGATCCGCACCATCGCCATGCCGGCGGATACCAATCCCTCCGGCGATATCTTCGGCGGCTGGCTGATGGCGCAGATGGACCTCGCCGGCGGCAATGCCGCCTCGCGCCGCTCCCGCGGCCGCGTCGCCACCGTGGCGGTGGAGGCGATGAGCTTCCTCTCTCCTGTCAGGGTGGGCGATGAGGTCAGCCTCTATGCCCGAATCCTCTCCGTCGGCCGCAGCTCCATGCGCGTCTGCGTCGAGGCCTGGCGCCGCGAGCAGGAACACGCCAACCGGGTGACGGAGGCGGTCTTCACCTTCGTCGCCCTCGATGCCGAGGGCCGCCCCCGGCCTGTCCCACCCGAGAAAAGCTGAGAATGCGTCACCATCACCGTCGCAAGCCGCGCGGCCGTCCGATCAACGGCTGGCTGATCGTGGACAAGCCCAGCGGCATCGGCTCCACCGATGTCGTCAACAAGGTGAAGCGGGCCTTCGATGCGCAGAAGGCCGGCCATGGCGGCACGCTGGACCCGCTGGCGACCGGCTTGCTGCCGGTCGCCTTCGGCGCCGCCACCAAGACCGTCCCCTATGTGATGGACGGCACCAAATCCTACCGCTTCACCCTGCGCTTCGGCGAGGCGCGTGACACCGACGATGCCGACGGCCAGGTGACCGCGACCAGCGAGGCCCGCCCCACGGACGAGCAAATCCGCGCCGCCCTGCCCGCCTTCACCGGCGATATCATGCAGGTCCCGCCGCTCTATTCCGCCATCAAGGTCGGCGGCGAGCGCGCCTATGACCTGGCGCGGGAGGGGCAGGTGGTGGAACTCCAGCCCCGCCCGGCCCGGGTGGACCGGTTCGAGCTGGAATCGCGCCCGGATGCCGACCACGCCGTTTTCCTGGTGGAGAGCGGCAAGGGCGTCTACATGCGCTCCCTGGCCCGCGACCTGGCCCTGGCCCTCGGCACGGTCGGGCATATCGCGGCGCTGCGGCGCATGCGGGTCGGACCCTTCCGGGAGGATCAGGCAATCCCCCTGGACAAATTGATCGGTTCCGGGGATACCCCGCCTCCTTCCCCGGACCTCCTGCTGCCCGTGGCGACCGCGCTGGCCGACATCCCGGCGCTGGCCCTCACGGAGGCGGAGGCCGCCCGGCTCGGCTTCGGCCAGGCGATCAGCCTGGTGGAGCTGATGGGCCGGATTCCGGGCGCGGCCGATCCCGAAGGGGGGCTGGTCCGCGCCATGGCGGGGGGGCGGTTCGTGGGACTCTGCCGTCTGGACGCCGGCCTTTTGAAGCCGGAACGCCTGATGGCCGAGGTGCCCCCACAGGCCGTCGGTTGAACCGCCGAAGGTCCGAACGCGGCCCGGCCAACAGGAGAACAACCCGATGTCGATCACTGCGGAGCGCCGCACGGCGCTGATCAAGGAATACGCGACCAAGCCGGGTGATACCGGCAGCCCGGAAGTGCAGGTGGCCATCCTGTCCGAGCGGATCGCCAACCTGACCGAGCATCTCAAGACCCACGCCAAGGACTTCCACAGCCGCCGTGGCCTGTTGGTGCTGGTCGGCCAGCGGCGTGGCCTGCTGGACTATCTGAAGCGCAAGGACCAGGGCCGCTACGAGCGCCTGATCGAGCGCCTCGGCCTGCGCCGCTGAGGCATCCGATCGGCGGAGGGCCGAATGGCCCGAGGCCGTGGATCGGCCGCCAGGAACGGCGCTTCGGTGCAGCGGGCCTGAACCTTTCGACCCGCTGCGCCATTTCCGCGCCTACAGCGCGCGGAACCCGATATCCCGCCGGCAGAAACCTTCCGGCCAGTCGATCGCATCCACCGCCTGATAGGCCGCGTCCCGCGCCTCGCGCAGCGTCCGGCCCGTGGCGGTGATGCCGAGCACGCGGCCGCCATTGGCGACGATCGCCCCATCCGCCCGCCGCGCCGTGCCGGCGTGGAAGACCTGCACGCCCGGCACCGCCGCGGCGGCGTCCAGGCCGCGGATCTCCGTGCCCTTCACATAGGATCCCGGATAGCCGCGCGCCGCCATCACCACGACCATGCTGTGGAGATCTTCCCAGCGCAGGTCGAAATCGTGCAACTCGCCGTCGCAGGCGGCGAGCAGCGCGGGCAGCAGGTCGCTGCGCAGGCGCACCATCAGCGCCTGGCATTCCGGGTCGCCGAAGCGGACATTGAACTCGATCAGCTTCGGCCCCTGTTCCGTCAGCATCAGCCCGGCGAAGAGCACGCCGCGGAAGGGCGTGCCGCGCTTCGCCATCTCGGCCAGGGTCGGGCGGATGATGTGGGCCATCACCTCCTCCCGCAGCGCCTCGGTGAAGGCGGGCGGCGGGGAGTAGGCGCCCATGCCGCCGGTATTCGGCCCGGTATCGCCATCGCCCACGCGCTTGTGGTCCTGCGCCGCGCCCAGGGGCAGCGCGGTCTTGCCATCGCACAGGGCGAAGAAGGAGATTTCCTGCCCGGTCAGGCATTCCTCGATCACCACCGTCGCGCCGGCTGCGCCATGCACGCGGCTTTCCATGATGTCGGCGATGGCGGCCTCGGCCTCCGCCACCGTGGCGGCGACGACCACCCCCTTGCCGGCGGCCAACCCATCCGCCTTCACCACGATCGGCGCGCCCTGCTCCCGCACATAGGCGCGGGCGGCGGCGGGATCGGCGAAGCGTTGCCACCGCGCGGTCGGCACGCCGGCAGCATCGGCCACTTCCTTGGTGAAGCTCTTGCTGCCCTCCAGTTGCGCCGCTGCGGCGCTCGGCCCGAAGCAGCGCAGCCCGGCCTCGGCGCAGGCATCGGCGAGGCCGAGGGTCAGTGGTGCCTCCGGTCCGGCCACCACCAGGTCCGCGCCCTGCTCCCGCGTGAATCGGACCAGGCCGGGGACATCCTCCGCCCCGATCGGGACGCATTCCGCCACCTCCGCAATGCCGGCATTGCCTGGCGCGCACCAGAGCTTCGTGAGCAGGGGAGAGGCGGAAAGCGCCCAACACAGCGCATGTTCCCGTCCGCCGCCGCCGACCACCAGGACCTTCATGCCACGCCTCGACTGAAACAGAGGGGGAAACGCTCCCCAGTGGCGGGGCCTTAGCATAAGGTCCGGG
>CALGVL010000238.1 GCA_937930165.1 uncultured Acetobacteraceae bacterium | reverse complement strand
GGGAAGCCAAAGGGCCCGGCGGGGTCGGCAGGACCGGCGAGGCGGCAGCCGCTGGCCGCCAGGGAGGCCGGCGCCCCGCCCTCGAACAGCGCGGCAAGGCGGGCATTGGCGAAAATGGTGCGGCCGGCATGGTCCAGTTGCCACAGGGCCACCGGCGCGGCATCCAGCAAGGCACGGCACTGCGCCTCGTCGGGGAACGGCGCCGGCCCCGCATGGGCGCCGGTGCCGGCGGGAATCACAGGGGCCGCCCCCCGGCGCAGCCTGCGCCGCAGGCGGAACCAATTGCCCCCGACTGGACGCCGCCCCGCCTCCGCCATGCCGCCGAGCAGCAGCAGGCCGTCATCGAGTCCTGCTTCCGCGGTCCAGGGATCGCCCGCCGGCGGCACCGTGCCCACCGACAAAGCCAGGGTGGCCAGCAGCGCGGACAGAGGCGGCAGGAAGGCGCAGGACATGCTCGGAGCCCGGAGTCTTCGCTCAAGTTTCCGCGAGTTTCCTGAACAAGCGGTTGATGCGAATCATTCCGGCTCAGCCGCCCACCCAGCGCGCCACCAGATAGGCAGCCAGCGCTGCCAGCCCGCCAATGCCAAGGGTCTGCACCGCCCCGCGCAGCGGCGGCAGGCCGGTGGCGCGTGCCTTGAGCCAGCCGAAGCCCAGCAGCGCCGCGCCCGTCAGCCCGCAGGAGACGGCGAGCGCCGTCCCCGTCTCCGCCAGCAGCATATAGGGCGAAAGCGGGATCAGCCCGCCTACGACATAGGCGCCGCCAATGGTCGCCGCGCTCCGCGCCGCCCGGCCGGGTTCGGGCTCGGACAATTCCAGCTCGAAGCGCATCATGAAATCCACCCAGCGCTTGCGGTCGCTGGCGATGGCCTCGGTGGCCCGCGCCAGCGTCTCGCCGCGCAGCCCGTAGCGGTGCAGGATGGCGGAGACCTCCCACTTCTCCCGCTCCGGGTAGTCCCTCGTCTCCTGCTCCTCCCGCACCCGCTCGGCGGCGTAGTGCTGCGCGTCGGTGCGGGCGGCGAGATAGCCGCCGAGGCCCATGGCGATGCAGCCCGCGGCGATCTCCGCCAGCCCGGCGGTCACGATCAGCGGATTGGCGGCGACCGCGCCGGACAGGCCCGCGGCCAGGGCGAAGGGCACGGTCAGCCCGTCCGCCGTGCCGATCACCAGATCGCGCACCGTCTCAGAGGCGGTGAAGTGCTGCTCCCCGTCAGGCGGGCCAGGGGGCTGGGGTGGCAGGCCCTCGCGATAGGGGGTCGGCACGGGCGTGTCCATGCCCGCAGGCTAGCCGCCCCGGGGAGGTATCGCCAGCGCACCGGCATGCTGCCCGCGCAATGGCCGCCGGGTTGCCCGCCCCGGCGCCCCGCCTTATAGGGCGCGCCAATTAAAGGAATCCCGTCGCTTGGCTACCCTGGAACCCGATACCCAGCCGGCTGTCCGGCACACCACCCCTGCCCTCGCCCTCCAGGCCGAGCTGCTCGCCCGCCCGGCCACCGAGGAGCGGCGCATGGCGGATGCGATCCGGGCGCTGGCGATCGATGCGGTAGAGCAGGCGAAATCCGGCCACCCCGGCATGCCGATGGGCATGGCGGATGTGGCGACGGTCCTGTTCACCCGCTTCCTGAAATTCGACGCCGCCGATCCCCGCTGGCCGGACCGCGACCGCTTCGTGCTCTCGGCCGGGCATGGATCAATGCTGCTCTATGCCCTGCTGTACCTGACCGGGCATGCCGGCATGGGAATTGAGGAGCTGAAGCGCTTCCGCCAGCTCCACTCCCCCGCCGCCGGCCATCCGGAGTTCGGCGAGCATCCGGGCATCGAGACCACCACCGGCCCGCTCGGCCAGGGCATCGCCACCGCGGTCGGCATGGCGCTGGCGGAACGCATGCTGGCGGCGCGCTTCGGCAAGAGCCTGGTGGACCACCGCACCTGGGTCATCGCCTCGGATGGCGACCTGCAGGAGGGCATCAGCCATGAGGCCGCCTCCCTCGCCGGGCATCTTCAGCTCGACAAGCTGACCGTCCTTTACGACGACAACAGCATCTCGATCGACGGCGACACCTCGCTCTCCTTCTCCGAGGATGTGCTGAAGCGCTTCAGCGCCTATGGCTGGGCGGTGCGGCGCGTGAACGGGCACGATCATGCGGAGATCGCGGCGGCGCTGTCCTGGGCGACCCGCAGCCGCAAGCCGACGCTGATCGCCTGCCGCACCATCATCGGCTTCGCCGCGCCCAACAAGGCCGGCACCGCCGCCTCGCACGGCGCGCCGCTGGGCGCGGCGGAGGCGGAGGCGGCCAAGGCCGCGCTCGGCTGGAATTACGCGCCCTTCGAGGTGCCGGCCGAGCTGAAGGAGAAGTGGGAGGCCGCCGGCCGCCGCAGCGCCGGCACCCGCCGCTCCTGGCTCAAGCGGCTGGCCAAGCACCCGCAGCAGGCGGAATTCGACCGCGCCATGGCCGGCAAACTGCCGGACGCCTGGCGCGAGCCGCTGGCCGCGCTGCGCGCCAAGCTGGCGGAGGACAAGCCGAAGCTCGCCACCCGCGTCGCCAGCCAGCGCGCGCTGGAGGCGCTGGTGCCGGCGGTGCCGGAGATGGTGGGCGGCTCGGCCGACCTCACCGGCTCGAACAACACCAATGTGAAGGGTGTTCCCGCGATCGCACCTGGGAATTTCGCCGGCCGTTATGTTCATTACGGCGTGCGGGAGCACGGCATGGCGGCGGCCATGAACGGCATGGCACTGCATGGCGGCATCATTCCCTATTCCGGCACCTTCCTGGTCTTCAGCGACTACATGCGCCCGGCAATCCGCCTGGCGGCGCTGATGCGCCAGCGGGTGATCCATGTGCTGACGCATGACAGCATCGGCCTGGGCGAGGACGGGCCGACGCATCAGCCGATCGAGCACCTGGCCAGCTTCCGCGCCATGCCGAATGTCGCCGTATTCCGCCCCGGCGACGCGATGGAGACGGCCGAGTGCTGGGAATTGGCGGTGAAGCGCGCCGAGGGGCCCTCGCTGCTCGCCCTCTCCCGCCAGAACCTGCCGGCCTTCCGCACCGATGCCGGGGAGAATCGCTGCGCCCGCGGCGGCTATGTGGTCGAGGAGGCGAGCGGCCCGCGCCGTGCCACGCTGATCGCCACCGGCTCCGAGGTGCAGGTGGCGCTCGGCGCCCGCGCGGCGCTGGAGGCGGAGGGCATCCCCACCGCTGTCGTCTCCCTGCCCTGCTGGGAACTCTTCGCGGCGCAGGATGTCAGTTACCAGAACGAAGTGCTGGGCGATGCCCTGCGCGTCGGCATCGAGGCCGCCAGCGGCTTCGGCTGGGAACGCTGGCTGGGGCCGGAGGGGATCTTCATCGGCATGACCGGCTTCGGCGCCTCGGCGCCGGCGGAGGACCTGTTCCGGCATTTCGGCATCACGCCCGAGGCCGTCGCCCAGGCCGTGCGCAAACGGCTCGGCTGATCCATAATCCCGGACGGGAAGAGAGAGGGAAGAGACCATGGCCGTGAAAGTCGCCATCAACGGGTTCGGTCGGATCGGCCGCCTGGTGCTGCGCGCCGCCATCGAGAGCGGGCGCGACGACGTTGAATTCGTCGCCATCAACGACCTCGGCTCGCCCGAGGCGAACGCCCACCTGTTCCGCTACGACAGCGTGCATGGCCGCTTCCCCGGCGAGGTGCGGGTGGAGGGCGACAGCCTCGTCATCTCCTGCAACGGCCGCACCTACGCGCCGATCAAGGTGACGGCCGAGCGTGACCCGACCAAGCTGCCCTGGAAGGGCGTGGATGTCGCCGCCGAGTGCACCGGCATCTTCACCAACAGCGACAAGGCAGCGCTGCTGCTGGAGAGCGGCGCGCGCAAGGTGCTGGTCTCCGCCCCTGTCACCTGGTCGGAGAAGTATGCGGACATCACGGCGCAGGCGACCATCGTCTATGGCGTGAACCACGACACGCTGAAGCCGCATCACCGGATCGTCTCCAACGCCTCCTGCACCACCAACTGCCTCGCCCCGATGGCCAAGGTGCTGCACGAGAAGTTCGGCATCCTGCGCGGCTATATGGTGACGGTCCACGCCTATACGGGCGACCAGAACACCGTGGACACGCTGCACAAGGACCTGCACCGGGCGCGCGCGGCGGCCGTCTCGGCGATCCC
>CALGVL010000237.1 GCA_937930165.1 uncultured Acetobacteraceae bacterium | reverse complement strand
AGTGACTGGAGTTCAGACGTGTGCTCTTCCGATCTGCATGGCGCAGGATGGTGAAGAGCCAGGCACGGAGATTCGTGCCGACCGTGAACTGCTCGCGTGCCGCGATGGCGCGCAGCAGCGTTTCCTGCACCAGGTCGTCGGCAGCGTCGGCCTGCTTCGTCAGCACGCGCGCGAAGCGGCGCAGCCGCGGGATCTCCGCGGCAAGGGCCATTGCGAAGGCGTCCGCCTCGGGCGCCCAGTCCTGCTGCATGCGCTACCGCAAACCCCTCTCGGCCTATCGGATTGCTTCGGGCGGACAGTATCCGAAGCGCCGCTGCTGTGGGGCTGGTGGGGCGGACACCCTTGCGTGTAGCAGCCGCTTACGGCTGCACGCTTGCGTGGGAGGCGCGGCCTCGCGCTCCCAGTCACACGACAAATTCACGGCTGCAGGCCAACGGCCCTTCGCCGATCGGGCGCCTCAGAACAATCCCTCGATGCGCCCCTCGGCATCGAGGCCGATCGCCTCGGCCGCCGGATGCCGCGGCAGGCCGGGCATGGTCATGATGTCCCCGCAGATCGCGACGACGAAGCCCGCGCCAGCGGAAAGCCGCACTTCCCGCACCGGCAGCACATGCCCCTCCGGCGCGCCGAGCAGGCCGGGATCGGCGCTGAAGCTGTACTGCGTCTTGGCGACGCAGACCGGGACATGGCCGAAGCCCTGCTCCTCGTAACGGGCCAGGCGGGCGGCCACGGGCGCGGGGATCTGCACATCGGCGGCGCGATAGATCTCCCGTGCGATGGTGCGCAGCTTCTCGGCCAGCGGCATGGACGAAGGATAGAGCGGCTGGAAGCGCGCCTCCGCGGCCTCAAGCCGGGCCAGCACCGCACGCGCAAGGCCGACGGCACCGGACGCGCCATCCGCCCAATGCGTGCAGGGCACGGCCTCGGTGCCGAGCGCCGCCATCGCCGCCTGCACCGCATCGAATTCGGCCGGCGTGTCGGTTGTAAAGGCATTCACCGCCACAACCACCGGCAGGCCGAATTTCTGCATGTTCTCCACATGCCGCGCCAGGTTCGCGACGCCGCGCCGCACGGCGGCGACATCCTCCCGCGCCAGGTCGGACTTGGCGACGCCGCCATGCATCTTCAGCGCACGGATGGTCGCGACCACCACGCAGGCCGCAGGGGAAAGCCCGGCGGAGCGGCATTTGATGTCGAGGAATTTCTCGGCGCCGAGATCCGCGCCGAATCCCGCCTCCGTCACCACCACATCGGCGAGCGAAAGGCCGAGCCTGGTTGCGACGACGCTGTTGCAGCCATGCGCGATATTGGCGAAGGGCCCGCCGTGCACGAGGGCTGGCGAGCCCTCCAGCGTCTGCACAAGGTTGGGTTGCAGCGCATCGCGCAGCAGCGCCGCCATGGCGCCATCCGCCTTCAGGTCGCGCGCCGTGACCATCCTGCCCTGCCGCGTGCCGCCGACGATGATCCGCCCCAGCCGCTCCTGCAGATCCGCGAGGCCGTCCGCCAGGCAGAAGATCGCCATCACCTCGGAGGCCACGGTGATGTCGAACCCGTCCTCCCGCGGCACGCCCTGCGCGGTGCCGCCGAGGCCGACCACGATGTTCCGCAGATTGCGGTCGTTCATGTCCATCGCCCGGCGCCAGGTGATGCGGCGCGGGTCGAGGCCCAGCTCGTTGCCCCAGTAGAGATGGTTGTCCACCATCGCGGCCAGCAGGTTGTTGGCGCTGGTGATGGCGTGGAAGTCGCCGGTGAAGTGAAGGTTGATGTCCTCCATCGGCGCCACCTGCGCCCTTCCGCCCCCAGTCGCCCCGCCCTTCATGCCGAAGCATGGGCCGAGCGAAGGCTCCCGCAGGCAGATCATGGTGCGGGTGCCGATGGCGTTCAGCGCATCGCCGAGGCCGATGGTGGTGGTGGTCTTGCCCTCCCCGGCCGGGGTCGGGCTGATGCCGGTGACCAGCACCAGCTTGCCCGGTGGACGGCTGGCCTGGGCCCGGATGAAGTCGAAGCCGATCTTGGCCTTGTACTTGCCATAGGGCTCCAGCGCCGCATCCGGGATGCCGGCGCGGGCGGCGATTTCCTGGATCGGCCGCAGGGTAGCAGCGCGTGCGATCTCAAGGTCTGTGGCCATGCGTCGAATCCCCCCGCGGCAATGCATGGCGATTATCGCCAGCCGGGCCACGGGACAAGCGTCCCCGGCCGGCGGGGCGGGAACCGTCCCGGCCATGCCGGCTTCGGGCCGGCATGGCCAGTCCCTGCATCGATATCTGCCGCTATGACGAGGCGACCGGCTGGTGCCTCGGCTGCGGCATGACGCGGAAGGACAAGAAGCACTGGAAGAAGGACAAGGCGATGCGCCCGGCGATCCGGGAGACACTGCCGGCCCGGCTGCAGGCGCTGGCGGCGGCCGGGCACCCGACCGGCAAGGCCGCGAAGCGGAAGAAGAAGAAGAAGGATTAGCCCCGCCGCCGGAACCGTTCCACCGCCGCGACCAGCGCCGTCCGCACGCCCGGCTCCAGTGCCGAGTGCCCGGCATCGGGCACCACGATCAGCCGCGCCCGCGGCCAGGCGGCGGCAAGTTCGAAGGCCGTCTCGGCGGGGCAGATCATGTCGTATCGGCCCTGCACGATCTCCGCCGGGATATGGGCGATCCGGTCCATCCGGCCGAGCAGCCCCTCCGGCGGCAGGAACAGGTCATGCGCGAAGTAATGCGCCTCGATCCGCGCCAAGCCGAGCGCGGTGCGGTCCTGGGCGAAGCTCGCCACCGTGTCCGGACTCGGCAGCAGGGTGCTGCAACTGCCCTCATACTGGCTCCAGGCCCGGGCGGCCGGGAGGTGCACCTGCGGATCCGGGTCGCAAAGCCGGCGGAGGTAGGAGCCGAGCAGGTCGCCCCGCTCCTCCGGCGGCAGGTGCTCGGCGAAGGCGGCCCAGGCATCGGGGAAGACGCGCCTCAGCCCGTGCAGGAACCAGTCCACCTCGCTGCGGCGGCCCAGGAAGACGCCACGCAGCACGCAGCCGATGACCCGGGCCGGATGCGCCTGGGCATAGGCCAGCGCCAGGGTCGAGCCCCAGGAGCCGCCGAAGAGCAGCCAGCGCTCGATGCCCAGGTAGCGGCGCAGCGCCTCGATGTCCTCGACCAGGTGCTGGGTGGTGTTCTCCTGCAATTCGCCCAGGGGGCGGGACCGGCCGGCGCCACGCTGGTCGAAGATCACCACCCGCCAGTGGCCGGGATCGAAGAAGCGGCGATGCACCGCGCCAGCGCCGGCGCCCGGCCCGCCATGCAGGAACAGCACTGGCTGGCCGCGGGGGTTGCCGACCTGCTCCCAATACATGACGTGCCGCCCGGACAGGGGCAGCAGCCCGGTCTCGTAGGGGGCGATATCGGGGAAGAGGTCGCCGCGGGGCATGATGCTGGCAATATCCGCATGCGCCGCCCGAGGAGCAATATCGGCGAGGCCACGATGCAGCCAGGACACAAGGGCGCGGCGGGCAGCACGGCGCCTCTTCGCCTTTTGCCCGGCCATGCCTAACTTGCTGCCATGTCCGTGCCGTCTTCCGCCCCCTCCCGCCCGACCGCGGCCGATGCGCTGCCGCATTGTGCCGTCTGCGGGACTGGCAGCCGGCAGCCTCCCTTCCGGTCCGACCCGCCGGAGCAGGCCCCGGACCTGGATCTGCGGCCCGGTGAGCCGGTGCGCTCCACCATGGCCCGCTGGCTGCAGCAATGCCCGGGCTGCGGCTATGCCGCGCCGAACATCAGCCGTGCCCATCCGGCCGCGGCGCAGGCGGTGGCGGCGGCGCCCTTCCGCGCCCTGCTGGCGGAAACCGCCTATCCTCCCCTCGCCCGCCGCTTCCTGGCCTGGGCGCATGTGCTGGAGGAGACGGGAGCCCTGCATGCGGCGGCCGAGGCCACCCTGCAGGCCGCCTGGGTGGCGGACGACCTGGGCAAGCCGGACCTCGCGCGGATGTGGCGGCTGGAGGCGGTGGCGCTGTGGCGCAGCGGGCCGCCGCTCGATCCGGAGCAGACGGTGCGGGTGATCGACGCGCTGCGCCGGGCCGAAGCCTGGGACGACGCCGCGGCAACGGCCGAGGCGCTCGCCCGCTCCAACCCACCGGAGGCCGTCGCGCAGGTGGTCGGTGCGCCGAGTCAACAGCAGCTGGAGCCCCTCCTCGCGTTGGACCAGAGGCACGAGCACCGCCGCACCGGCAGGCTCCCGGTCCGAGAAGCGTGCGCCGTCGCCGGCGAACTCCGGCTCCCAGGCCGACATCGCCCGCAGGCGCTCTCGGATCGCGTTCGCGGTGAGTGCATCGGCGGCCACCGCGGGCAGGTGGTCATCGACGTTCGTGACCGGCACGAGTTGGGGCTGGGTGATGGCAGGACGCGTCATGCGATTAAAAAGCAAAAGCCGCCGAGAGCGTGGGCCCTGGCGGCTTTGGCGGTGTCAACCGGCTGATCAGGCCAGCTTTTCCTTGATGCGGGCCGACTTGCCCGAACGCTGGCGGAGGTAGTACAGCTTGGCGCGGCGCACATCGCCACGACGCTTGACTTCGATCGAGGCGATCAGCGGGCTGTACAGCTGGAAGGTCCGCTCCACGCCTTCGCCGCTGGAGATCTTGCGGACGAT